>DASUJJ010000055.1:0-8201 GCA_036279335.1 Dyella sp. | reverse complement strand
GCTGCGGAACTTACTGCTGAACCTGCAGCTCGGTGCGACGGTTGCGGGCGCGACCGGCATCCGTGTCGTTCGTGTCGACCGGATCGCTCTCGCCGTGACCGATCGGGCCTTCCAGGCGGCTCGCGTCGATGCCGTGCGAGGTCAGGTAGTCATACACGATCTGCGCGCGACGCTCCGACAGGCTCTGGTTGTACGCATCCGTACCCACCGAGTCGGTGTAACCAGCCACCGTCACCGTAACCTGCGGGTAGCGCTGCAGCGTATCCACCGCCTGATCCAGGATCGCGATCGAGTCAGCGGTCGGCTCGGCCAGCGCCTTGCCAATCTCGGACGCGTTCACATGACCCTTCTTCGGGTAGTCGAACTTGAAGTTCACACCGCGCAGGTCGATCACCACCTTCTGCGGGCAGCCGTCCGGACCCACGATCGTGCCAGCCGGGGTGGCCGGGCACTTGTCGTCGCAGTCGTTCACCTGATCGCCGTCGCTGTCCAGCGTCGAGCAATCCGGAGCAACCGGGGCCGGCGCAACTTCCGGAGCCGGCGCAGCCGCCGGTTCGCCGAAGCGCGACACGATGCTGAAGCCCAGGAACCAGTCGCCGTAGCCGTCCTGAGTCGGCTGGCTCTTGTCGTCAAAGTCGTAGCGGTAACCGGTCTCCATGCGCACGTCGGAGCTGTCCGTGATCGTCTTGGACAGACCCACGCCCAGCTCGGCGGCGGGCGAGAAGCCCTGGTCGCCACGGTTGTGGTGGTTGCTCGCCATCACGCCAGCCAGCAGGTACGGACGCCAGGCGTTCCACTCGCCCTGGTAGAAACGGGCCGCGACGCCGAAGCTGTTGTTCGACCAGCTGCCACCGCCGACGGCGGTGTCCACGTCACGCTTGGTGCGGTCGACGAACAGGTCGATCGACGCGTTCGGCGAGATGAAGCGACCCACGCCCAGGCCGTAGTAGATCTGACGGCTGTTGGTGTTGCGGTCGGTGTTGTTGTAGTAACCACCCACGGTCGGCGCGATGTACCAGCGGTCGTCGTAGCTCGACGAGCTCGTGCTCGGCGCACTGTCGGCCGGCGCCATATCCTGCGCGTGAACGGCACCTACGCCGCCCAGGGCCAAAGCAATCAGAAAATACAAGCCCTTACGTTTCATCAGGTGTCTCCTCAAGTGGTTATTCATTACTTTTTTTGAATCGTCAAGGCAAAGGGCGTCGCCACGGCTTTTGCGCGGAATTGCCGTCAATGCGTGAGGCCCTTCCCTTAAGACCAAAACAATTATGGGCTCACACTGTCTTTACAATGTGAAAAGTTCCATCAGAACCTGAACGGGCATTTCATCAAAGGCCCCAGGGTCGCTGGCAGCCGCCAGGATCGCCGACACCTTGTGCGCCGGCAGATGGCTGCGCAGCGCGGCCTCGAATTTCTTCAACAGCACCGGAATGCCTTCGGCACGGCGTTTGCGATGGCCGATGGGATAGTCGATCGAGACCTTCCCCGTGCTTGAGCCATCCGTGAAGAACACCTGCACCGAGTTGCCGATGTAACGCCTGCCCGGGTCGTAGTAGTCCCGCGTGAACTGCGGGTTTTCGCGAACCTCCATCTTCCCGCGCAGCGCGTCGATCCGCGGATCGGCGGCTACCTCGTCGCTGTAGTCGTCGGCGGTGAGGCGACCGAAGATGAGCGGCACGGCGACCATGTACTGGATGCAGTGATCGCGGTCGGCGTAGTTGGCCAGTGGCCCGGTCTTGTCGATGATGCGCGAGCCGGCCTGCTGAGTTTCGATCAGCACCTTTTCGACCTGTTCGAGCCTGCCGGCGACCTCACCGTGCAATTCCATCGCGCATTCCACCGCAGTCTGCGCGTGGAATTCCGCCGGAAAACTGAGCTTGAACAGCACGTTCTCCATCACGTAGCTGCCGAACGGACGCTCGAACTCGAACGCGTTGCCCTTGAACGCCGCGTCGTAATAGCCCCAGGTCTTTGCAGACAATGCCGACGGGTAGCCGACGACGCCGCGATGCACCGCGTTGATGGCATGGATCACCGCGCGGCGGCAGGCGTCACCAGCGGCCCAGCTTTTGCGCGGCCCGGTATTCGGCGCATGCCGATAAGTGCGCAGCGCGCCGTTGTCGACCCAGCTGTGTGACACGGCGGCAGTGATCTGCTCCCGGTTGCCGCCCAGCATGGCGGTGGCTACGGCGGTTGAAGCCAGGCGCACCAGGATCACGTGGTCCTGGCCGACGTGGTTGAAGCTGTTCTTCAGCGCGTAGCAGCCCTGGATCTCGTGCGCCTTGATCGCATGGGTCAGCACATCGCGCACGGTCAGCGGCTCGCCGCCTTCGCGTACGGCCTTGCGGCTGAGATAGTCGGCGAGCGAGAGGATGGCGCCCAGGTTGTCCGACGGATGCCCCCACTCTGCGGCCAGCCAGGTGTCGTTGTAGTCGAGCCAGCGGATCTGCGTTCCAATGGCAAAGGCCGCCTGCGCCGGATCAAGCTCGTGGCTGGTGCCCGGCACGCGTGCGCCACCGGGCAAGGTGGCGCCCGGCACGATCGGACCCAGGTGCTTGACGCACTCGGGAAACCTCATCGCCAGCATGGCCGTGCCCAGCGAATCGAGCAGCATGTAGCGCGCGGTGTCGTACGCCTCGACGGAATCGATCGTGTAATCGAGCACGTAGTCGGCGATATCGACCATCGGCTGGTCCGGGGCAGGACGCGTCGCGGAACGAATGTCGGGTGCGCTCATGGGGCTCGTCTCCTGGCAGCAGGGAATCCGCCGGGACTGTGTCGGATGGTTGCCCCGCGGATTGAAGTGATCTGCCCGAGGCTACCGGCGCGGATGTCGCCGGCGTGCAAAGGAACCCCACCTGATCGACCAGGCTTACTGCACCGGCACGCGCACCCAGCCTTCCATGAGCACTCGCGCGCTCCGACTCATGATCGCCTTGGTCACCGTCCACGTACCGTCCACCAGGGCCGCCTCGGCGCCTACTCGCAGGGTTCCGGACGGGTGGCCAAAGCGCACCGCCTGTCGATCGCCGCCGCCGGCGGCCAGATTCACCAACGTGCCGGGGATGGCTGCGGCAGTGCCGATCGCCACCGCCGCCGTACCCATCATGGCGTGATGCAGCTTGCCCATCGACATCGCCCGCACCAGCAGATCGACGTCGCCCGCTTTCACCGGCTTGCCGCTTGAGGCGAGGTAATCAGCCGGCGGGGCGACGAAGGCCACCTTGGGCGTGTGCTGGCGCGTGGCAATCTCGTCGAGCGACTTGATCAGGCCCATGCGCAGCGCGCCGTGCGCGCGAATGGTCTCGAACATCGCCAGCGCCCGCGCGTCGCCGTTGATCGCCCCCTGCAGCTCGGTGCCGCTGTAGCCGATCTCGGCGGCGTCGATGAAGATCGTGGGAATGCCGGCGTTGATCATGGTCGCCCTGAGCGTGCCGACACCGGGCACTTCCAGCGCGTCGACGAGATGACCGGTGGGAAACATCGCTCCGCCCACGCCCTCTTCCTCGGCCGCCGGATCCATGAATTCCAGCTGCACTTCGGCGGCGGGAAAGGTCACGCCATCCAGTTCGAAATCACCGGTTTCCTGCACGGCGCCGCCGGTCATCGGCACGTGGGCGAGGATCGTCTTGCCGATGTTGGCCTGCCAGATGCGCACGGTGGCGACGCCGTCGTGCGGCAGGTGCGCGGAATCGACCAAACCCGCCGCGATGGCAAACGGTCCGACCGCCGCCGACAGGTTGCCGCAGTTGCCGCTCCAGTCGACGAAGTCCGTGTCGATGGCGACCTGGCCGAACAGGTAATCCACGTCATGATCTGGCCGATGGCTTTTGGACACGATCACCGTCTTGCTGGTGCTGGAGGTGGCGCCGCCCATGCCATCGATCTGCTTGCCGTAGGGATCGGGGCTGCCGATCACCCGCTGCAGCAGCGCGTCGCGCGCAGCGCCCGGCAGCTGTGCCGCTTCGGGCAGGTCCTGCAGGCGAAAGAACACGCCCTTGCTGGTGCCCCCACGCATGTAGGTGGCGGGGATACGGTTCTGGGGGTTGTGGCTCATGGGATTACCTATGCGATCAAGTTCGGTCACCTCCCCTCTCCCCTTGCGGCAGAGGGGCCGGGGGAGAGGGGGCGCGCTTGGCGAGTTCCTTCAGGATCGCCTCGAGCACCGCTTTTATGTTGTGCACGTCGTGGTTCCAGAAACGCAACACAGTGAGGCCTTGGCCGCGCAGCCATGCGTCACGCTCCGCATCATGGCAGCTGCCGTTGTGCTGCCCGCCATCGGCCTCGACCACCAGCCGCGCACCGAAATGCACGAAATCCACGACATACGGCCCGATGGGCTGTTGCCGCCGGAACGACTGGCCGCAGATGCGGGGCGCGTAGATGGCTCCATGGCAGTCGTTCCGCGTCAGTCATGGTCTTGCGCCAAGTCTTGGCGAACTGTCGCTGATCCATGGCGCCCTCTCCCCAACCCCACTCCCGCGAAGGGAGAGGGGCCTTGATCAGGCTGCCTGCGAGGCTTCAAGAAAATCCTGTGCGAAGCGCTGCAGGACGCCGCCAGCCTCGTAGATCGACACTTCCTCGGCGGTGTCCAGGCGGCACGTGACCGGCACTTCGACGCGCGCGCCGTTCGTGCGGTGGATCACCAGCGTGAGCTCCGCGCCCGGCGTGCGCTCGCCAACCACGTCGAAGGTTTCACTGCCGTTGATGCCCAGCGTCTTGCGGTTGGTGCCGGGCTTGAACTCCAGCGGCAGCACGCCCATGCCGATCAGGTTGGTGCGATGGATACGCTCGAAACCTTCCGCCGCGATCGCCTCCACGCCGGCCAGCCGCACGCCCTTGGCGGCCCAGTCGCGCGACGAACCCTGGCCGTAGTCGGCGCCGGCGATCACGATCAGCGGCTGCTTGCGCGCCATGTAGGTCTCGATCGCCTCCCACATGCGCATCACCTTGCCGTCCGGCTCCACGCGCGCCAGCGAGCCCTTCTTCACCTCGCCGTCGACCACCGCCATCTCGTTGACCAGCGTGGGATTGGCAAAGGTGGCGCGCTGCGCGGTGAGGTGATCGCCGCGGTGGGTCGCGTACGAATTGAAGTCCTCTTCCGGCAGGCCCATCTTTGCCAGGTACTCGCCGGCCGCGCTCGTCGGCAGGATCGCGTTGGACGGCGACAGGTGGTCGGTAGTGATGTTGTCGCCGAGCACCGCCAGCGCGCGCATGCCGGTGAGCGAGCGCTCACCCGCAAGGGCGCCTTCCCAGTAGGGAGGACGGCGGATGTAGGTGCTCTGTGCGCGCCAGTCGTACAACGGAGCCGCCAGCGCGCCCGTGCGGCCGGTGCGCGCAAACATCGGCTCGTAGACCCTGCGGAACTGCTCGGGCTTCACGCTGGAAGCCACGATCGCGTTGATCTCCTCGTCGCTGGGCCAGATGTCCTTGAGCGTCACCGGCTGGCCGTTCGCATCGATGCCCAGCACGTCCTTCTCGATGTCGAAACGAATGGTGCCGGCAATGGCGTAGGCGACCACCAGCGGCGGCGAGGCCAGGAACGCCTGCTTGGCATAGGGATGGATGCGGCCGTCGAAGTTGCGGTTGCCGGACAGCACGGCCGTCGCGTACAGGTCGCGGTCGACGATCTCCTGCTGGATGGCCGGATCGAGCGCACCGGACATGCCGTTGCAGGTGGTGCAGGCAAACGCGACGATGCCGAAGCCGAGCTGCTCCAGCTCCGGCAACAGGTTCGCCTCCCTCAGGTACAGCTCTACCGCCTTGGAGCCGGGCGCAAGCGAGCTCTTCACCCACGGCTTGCGGGTCAGCCCGCGCGCATTGGCGTTGCGTGCCAGCAGTGCCGCGGCAATCACGTTGCGTGGATTGCTGGTGTTGGTGCAGCTGGTGATGGCGGCGATGATCACCGCGCCATCGGGCATCTGGCCGGGTTGCTCGGTCCACTGCCCCGCGATGCCGCGTGCGGCGAGGTCGGACGTGGGCAGGCGCTTGTGCGGGTTCGACGGGCCGGCCATGTTGCGCACCACCGAGGACAGATCGAACCTCAGCGTGCGCTCGTACCGCGCGCCAGCCAAAGCATCGGCCCAAAGGCCGGTGTGCTTTGCATAGGTCTCCACCAGCCTGACCTGCTCGTCGCTGCGGCCGGTCAGGCGCAGGTAGTCGATGGTCTGCTCATCGATGAAGAACATCGCGGCAGTGGCGCCGTACTCGGGCGCCATGTTCGAGATCGTTGCGCGGTCGCCCAGCGTGAGCGCCGCCGGGCCTTCGCCACGAAACTCCAGCCACGCACCCACCACCTTGGAGGCGCGCAGGAATTCGGTCAGCGCCAGCACGATGTCGGTGGCGGTGATGCCCGGCTGCGGACGGCCGGTCAGCTCCACGCCGATGATGTCAGGCAAGCGCATCCACGACGCGCGACCCAGCATTACGCTCTCCGCTTCCAGTCCGCCCACGCCGACCGCGATCACACCCAACGCATCCACGTGCGGCGTGTGGCTGTCGGTGCCCACGCAGGTATCCGGGTAGGCCACCCCATCGAGCACGCCGATCACCGGGCTCATCCGCTCCAGGTTGATCTGATGCATGATCCCGTTGCCCGGCGGAATCACATCCACGTTCTCGAACGCCTGCCTGGTCCACTCGATGAAGTGGAAGCGATCCTCGTTGCGGCGATCCTCGATCGCGCGGTTCTTCGCGAACGCGTTCGGATCGAAGCCGCCGCACTCCACCGCCAGCGAGTGGTCGACGATCAGCTGCACCGGCACCACCGGGTTCACCTTGGCCGGATCACCGCCGCCCTCGGCGATCGCATCGCGCAGGCCGGCCAGATCCACCAGTGCCGTCTGACCGAGGATGTCGTGGCACACCACGCGTGCCGGGAACCACGGGAAGTCGCGCTCGCGCTTGCGCTCGATGATCTGCGTGAGCGACTGGGCAAGGATCGCCGGATCGCACCGCCGCACCAGGTTCTCGGCCAGCACGCGCGAAACGTAGGGGAGCGCGTCATACGCACCTGGCTGGATCGCCTCCACCGCGTCGCGCGCGTTGAAGTATTCCAGCGAGGTGCCGGGAAGGGATTGGCGATATTCGTTGTTCATGGACATCAGGAATCCTTGAGGTAAGCACCAGATGGACCGCAGGCCGGCCGACGGCCCGCATTCGCCACCCGGCAGCCGCTCGTCGGTGTGTCACACCGGCGGAGGGCAATGGGGCTGTGCAGCTCGTTATTGTAACGGGCGAACGGCTGCGCCTTTAAGGACGTCACCTTGACGGCCACGCACGGCGACGTCGACAATGGCGCGCTACTTGGCCCAAGAGGGAGTAGTTCCGGACGCCATGCCATCAGGCGTCCGTGCAGTGGTCGTCATCACGAGCGGAGCACCGCTCCGGTCACTGCAGCGGCTGCGCCGCGAACGAGACTTTTGCGGTAATCGCGGGGCTGCGTGCGGCCGCGGTTATTGCATTTGTCCCGCGCGCAGGAATCAAACCGCATGGATTTTCTCACTCCCGAATTCTTCTCCGGCCTGTTCGCCATCGTCCTGCTCGACCTTGTGCTGGCCGGCGACAACGCCATCGTGATCGCGCTGGCCGCGCGCAACCTGCCCTCGCGCCTGCAGAAAAAAGCGGTGTTCTGGGGCACCTTCGGCGCGGTCGCTGTACGCGTGCTGCTCACCGGCGTGGTGGTTTACCTGCTCAAGCTGCCCGGCCTGATGCTGGCCGGCGGCCTGCTGCTGCTGCCGATCGCCTGGAAGCTGCTCAAGCACGAGGACGAGGACCCCGACGTCAGCCCCGGCGACACCTTCTGGTCGGCGCTGCGCACCATCGTGGTGGCCGACGCGCTGATGGGCATGGACAACGTGCTGGCCATCGCCGGCGCCTCCAAGGGGCACATGGGGCTGGTGGTGCTGGGCCTGCTGATCAGCGTGCCGTTGGTGGTGTGGGGTAGCACGCTGATCCTCAAGCTGATCGGGCGCTTCCCGGTGATCATCTATGTAGGCGCTGGCGCCATCGCATGGACCGCCGCCCGCATGATCGCACACGACGGGCTGGTGGCTGCGTGGTTTGACCCGCGCCCGTGGGCACGCTACGGGCTCGACGTGCTGCTGGTGGCAGCGATCTGCGGCGGCGGGTGGCTCATGCAGCGGCGCCGCATGCAACACGCTCACGATGCCCGCCTTGACAAAGCCCCCTAAAAGAAAGAG
>DASUJJ010000054.1:0-7716 GCA_036279335.1 Dyella sp. | reverse complement strand
GCCGCGCGATGCGCGCGACGTGATGCTCCACGCTTTCCTGCGTGCGCGCCGGCGGATACTCGACACGCACCGCAAAGCTGCGCCCCGGGCTGCTGAGGCGCGGCGCACCCAGCCATTGCGCGATGCGCTCGCCGTCCAGCGTGGCCGACATCACCAGCAAGCGCAGCTCGGGCCGCAGCGTGGCCTGCACGTCCAGTGCCAGCGCGGCGCCGAGGTCGCCGGCCAGATGCCGCTCGTGGAATTCGTCGAACACGATGGCGCCGATGCCGCTGAGTTCCGGATCGTCCTGGATCAGCCGGGTGAGGATGCCCTCGGTGACCACCTCGATGCGCGTCGCCGCGCTGGTACGCGACTCGAAGCGGATCGAGTAACCCACCGTCTGCCCCACCGTTTCACCCAGCTGATGCGCCATGAACTGCGCGGCAGCGCGCGCGGCGATGCGGCGCGGTTCCAGCATCAGGATCTTGCGCCCCTCAAGCCACGGCGCATCGAGCAGCGCCAGCGGCACCTGGGTGGTCTTGCCGGCGCCGGGCGGCGCTTCCAGCACCAGCCGCGGATGCGCGGCGAGCGCAGCGCGGATCTCGGGCAGCAGCGGGGTGATCGGAAAGACGGGCGGCAGCGCAGGCATCCGCCGGATTGTAAGCGGTGGCGACGCCCCGCCCCGACGTGTGCGCCGTAACCGAAGGAGCAAGTTCGATGCCCGGAGAGACGCGGCTCCAATGGGGCGCGTGGCCTGGGGCGATGCCCGCACGTCGGCGCTGCAGCCACCTGACGCTGTGGGAGCGGCTTCAGCCGCGATCGCTCCCACGCATCTGCCGTGGTCCGCCTGCGCAACGCACGGCCATGCCGCTGCGCGGGAGCGCGCTACGGCTTGGCCGCTGCGCGCAGCGGGGCCAGCGACTCGAACTTCTGCTGGTACTCGTCGGTGATGCGGCGCGCGTCGTTGCTGTTGGTGATCACGCGCGGAGTGATCAGCACGATCAGCTCGGTGCGGTTGTGCCTGCGGCTGGTGCTGCCAAACAGCCGGCCGAGCACGGGGATGCGGTTGAGCAGGGGCACGCCGCTGTCGTTGTTGCCCTCATCCTGCTGGATCAGGCCGCCGAGCAGCACGGTCTGCCCGCTCTGCACCGCCACCTGGGTGGCCAGCTCGCGTTGCGAAATGGTGGGGTTGCCGTTGACCAGCTGCGCGGTGCGATCGACCTGGCTCACCTGCTGGCCGACGTTCATGTACACCAGGCCGCCGGGATTGACCCGCGGCTGCACGTTGAGGATCACGCCGGTGTCCAGATACTCAACCTGATTCTGCACGCCCGAACCGATGCCGATATTGACGCTGGTGGTGTTCACCGGCACGCGGTTGCCTACCTGGATGTGCGCCACCTGGTTGTTCATCACCACCATCGACGGGGCCGACAGCGTCTTGGTGTTGCCACTGGCCTCCATCGCGTGCAGGGCCACCTGCAGGTTGGAGTTGACGAAGGAGTAGAACAGCGCGTCCTTGGCTGCGTTGTACACGTTGCCGCCCAGGCCCAGTGCGCCCTGGCGCGGGTTGTCAGGGTTGCCCGGGGTGAAGCTGCCATCGCTGTTCTGGGTGCCGCCGGCCAGGCCCTGCAGGTACCACTGCACGCCGTACTGCAGGTTGCCAGTGAGGCTCACTTCCAGGATGCGCGTCTCGATCTGCACCTGCAGCGGCACGTTGTCCAGCCGCTTGATCGCATCTTCGATCTCGCTCCACTGCGAGGGCCGGGCGCGCACCAGCAGCTGGTTGTTGGCATCCACCGAGCCGATGCGGATGCTGCCGTCGCCGGAGCTGTACTGCTGGTCGCCAGCGCCGCCGGCAGGGCCGGCGACGTTGTTGATCAGCGCGCCGCCGTTGCCGCTGCCGACGCCACCCGCGCCCGCGGCGCCGCTGTTGCCCAGCGCGCCCAGTCCACCGCCACTGTCGCGCCCTGCGCTGCCGCCGAGACCACCGCCGGTGTTGCCGAAGCTGCCGGCCATGCTGCCCAGCGCCGCGTCGCTGGCGCCGCCGGTGTTGCCCAGCGTGCCGGAAGTGAGCCCCGGACCGACTTCACCGCCCGCCGCGCCCGCGCTGCCGCCGGCGTTGTCGGCATAGATCTGCGCCAGGTAGCGGGCCAGATCGGAGGCCTTGATGTTGCGCACGTCATACACGTACAGCTGCGGCTCGTTGCCGCCGCCGCGATCGATGCGGGCGATCCAGTCACCCACCTCGCGCAGGTAATCCGGCTGGGTGGAGATCACCACCAGCGCGTTGGTGCGCTCGATCGGGATGAAGCGCAGCATGCCGGCCAGCGGCGTGTTGCCGTCCTTGCCGAACAGGCTGTCGAGCTTGGGCATCAGGTCGGTGACGCTGGCGCGCTCGAGCGAGAACACGCCCACCGACATGCCGCGCAGCCAGTCGACGTCGAAGGTGCGCACGGTGCGCGCATAGTTGGCCAGTTCCTGCGGCGTGCCGGAGAGCACCAGCAGGTTGCGCGCCGGATCGACCAGCAGCACCGAGTCCGGCCGCGCGAACGGCTTGATCAGCTTCTGCATCTCGGTGGCGCTGATGTAGTGCAGCGGAAACAAGCGCGCCTGCAGGCCGCCCATCGGCGCACTCGCGCCGAGCCCGGGCACCAGGTTGCCGGCCGCGGCATTCTTGGCCGGCATCACCACGTAGCCGCCGTTGCCGCGGACCAGTGCGTTGCCGGTCCACGACAGCAGCATCTCCAGGATCGGCAGCGCCTGGTCCGAATCCACCGGCTCGGCGGTGGCGAAGGAGATGTTGCCCTCCACGCCCGGTGCGATGGTGTAGTTCTTCTTCAGCAGGTCGCCAAGCACCGCCTTGACCACCGCCTGCACCGGCTGGTTTTCGAAATTGAAGGTGACCGCGCCATCGCCCCGCGCCGCCGGCCGCGGCGTGCGCAGCGCGCTGGGCCGGATGAACTGGCCGGTGCCCGTGCTGACCTGCGGCGTCACCGCCCGATTCGGGGCCGGACCGGACGCCGTGCCCAGCGGCAGCGGTGCCGGCGCCGGCTTTTCGGTGCCGGCCATCGCCTCGCGCTGCAGCCTGCCGTCATCCGGCGGCGGGGGCAGCGTGGCGCAGCCGGACAACCAGACCACGACAGCCAGGGTAACGATGCGGAACAACGGGGACTTCAGCGTGCGGCCCATCTAACGAACTCCTTGCTGGGTCGAGTCAGCCTGCTCGGCCCGACGTTTCTGGATGACGGCATTGAGCTGTCGGATGCGTTCGGCCTGCAGCGCCGCCTGGCTCTGGCGCGCCCGCTGGGCGCGCCCGGCGGCGCGCGGGTTGACGCCCATGCGGCGCGCTTGCGCACCGTCGGCCGCCGGAGACTCCTCGTCACCGGCAGGCGGCGGCTCATCCGCGCCGGGCGGTCCGTCAGAGGGGGCGCCGGTCTTCTCGAACGGCGCACCCGCGGGCAGTTTCAGTTCGACACGGCCGTCAGGCGAATCAAACACCGCCGAGCGTGGGTGCACGTCCACCAGCGTCCAGCGTCCGTCGGGCGTGGATTTGCCCTCCATGATCTGCAGGTCGCGATTGTTGCTCTTGTCATGTACCAAGGCGATGTGAAGGTTGCGGGTGAGGATCACCCCGGTGAGCGCCAGATCGCCCACCGCACCGGCATCGCCCAGCGCCGCCGGCCGGCGGTCGGGGCTGAACAGCGGCTTCTGCCACACCTGCGCAAAGCGCTGCAGCGGCTGCGGCGGCGGCAAAGCGGCACCGCGTGCGGGTGGCGGCAGTGGCGCGGCGGTGGCACGTGGTGGATTCCAGCGCACGCCCTGCCCCGCACCCAGCAGCAGGGCGACGAAGATCGCGCCGAGCACCGCGGCCAGCAGCACCAGACCCGGCGTCAGGCGACGCTGCGCGGCGGCCCTCATGGCGTGTCTCCAGCGGGCGCGGAAGCCGGCACGGCGGCACGCGACGGGCGCACGTAGCCGGTGAGGGTGAACTGCACTTCCAGCGGCGCCTGCGCGTTCTGCTGGGTGATCACCGGGTTGCGGAAGATGCTCAGGTCGCCCACGAACAGATACGGCGTGCCCTGCTCCAGATCGTGCAACACCGCACTCAGCGGCTCGATGTCACAGCGCAGGCTGATGCTCACCGCGGCCTTGCGGTAGGGCTCGCCGCTGTCGGTAGGCGGCTCGGGCAGCGGCATTTTCTGGGTTACCTCGCAGCCGCCGTTGCGTGGATGCGCCGCCGCCACATCGACCACACGCTGCATCAGCCCGGCGCTGGCGGCGTTGGGATCCTCTTCGGGCAGGAACGCGCTGCTGGCGGCCTGCCCCGCGCCCAGCGCGGCGAGGCGCTGCTCCAGCGCGGGCTTCTGCGCGATGGCGGCGGCGTAGCGGCTCTGCGTGTCGCGCAGATCGGCCATCTGCGCGTCGATGGCGCGAAGCGGCGCCACGAACCACCAGTGCAGCAGGACGAAATACCCCAGCACCAGCACCAGCACCAGCAGGCCGATCGCGGCCAGCCGGCTGTCGCGCGGTTTCAGCACGAGGCGCTTCATGGCGTGGCTCCGGAGGTCGCCGGGGCTGGCGCCGCGGACGGCGGCGTGCGCACCTTGCCGACCATGTAGAAGCGCTCCTTGCCGGTGGTCGGATCAGGCTGGATCGAGCCCTGGAAACCGACGTCGCGGATCAGCGGCGAGTCCTTCAGCGCATCGACCAGCCGCGCCGCCTGCACGCTCTGCCCCTGGAAGCCGATCGCCCCGCTGGCATCGAGGCTGAAGCGCTCCAGCCACGCGGTGTCGGGCAGCCGACGGGTCAGCTCGTCGAGCAGGGCGAGCACCGGCACGCTGTCCTTCTTCTTCTGCGCCAGGAAGCCGGCGGCGCCGGCGTTGTCCTGCAGCTGCTGGCGCAGCGCCGCCACCTGCTGCGCCTCGCCGCGCATCGCATCGACCTGCGCCTGCATGGCGTCCAGCGCCAGCTGGCGGTTGTGCAGCCACTGGCCCAGCGCCAGCAGCACCAGCACCACGCTGGTGACTCCGAGCGCGAGATTGAGGCGGCGCCGCGGGTCGCTGCGCCGCGGCCGCAGCGCCGGTGCCAGCAGGTTGGCGCCCACGCGGTGGCCATCCGCGCTCAGCAGATCCACCGCATCGACGCGGATGCGCAGGGCGGCGAGCCGCTCCAGCAACGGGTCGAGCGCGGCGCGCGGCAGCACGATGAGCTCGGCGGCAAAGCGCCCTTCCCCGGCCGGCTGATCGAGCTCGCGCACGTCCATCACCACCTGCTCGGCGCGGAACGGCGTCTGCCGGTCGATCTCGAAACCGGCGACCTGGGCGAGGTTGTCGCGCGCCGCCAGCGGCAGCGCGAGCGTGCGGCGCAGGCCGGCCGAAGCCGGCAGGCACAGCGCCAGGCGCAGATCCTGCGGGTCGACCGCCGCCAGCGCCTGGCGCAGGGCCTGCTGCTGCATGGCCGGATCGTCCGCGTCGGACCAGTGCGCCAGCTCGGACGTTTCGCCGGCGCGGCGCAGATGCCATTCGGCGCCGCGCCGCTCAAGCAGGTGCCAGGCAGCGCCACCGACCAGCGCGCGCTGCAGCGGGCTGGGCAACAGCGCGCGCAGCTCGCCGCCCCACCACGCCAGGAACGCCGGCAGCGGCGAGGCGCGCCAGGCACGCCGGGCGCGATCGAGCTGCGGGCGCAGCGACTGCGATGTGGCACTCATTCCGTGTCTCCCTCCTGCCAACGCAGCACCGCGTAGGGCTGGGCGCCGGCCCCGATCCCGCGCAGGCGGATCGTTGCGCGCACGACGGCCCGGGTGCCGTCGGCGAGCGTCGCCTGCGAACGAATACTATGCGTTACCCCGCCACCGGACGCCATCGCGGTAGCGGGATCCAGCGCGGCGCGCGCCTGCAGCGCCTGCGCGATGTGCGCCGCGTCCATGCCGGGAATCGCCGCCAGCGCCAGCGGCGGTGCGGTGGCCGGATTGGGCGTGTCGCGGCCCGACCACAGCGTCACCTGCGAGGCGATGGCGCGATACACCGCCGCCGGCATGCCCAGCACCATGCGCAGCTCCTCGATGCTGGCGAACGGGCCATGGCGCGGCACGTAGTCGAGTCCCGCCGCGGCATAGGCCGCGTCGCCCGGATCGGGCCCCACGGTGCTCTTGAAGCTGCGCCAGGTGACCACCCGATCGGTGAGCACCTGCGCCGCGCGCGGGTCCATCCCTGCGGCGGTGAACAGGCCGGTGAGCACCGCCGGCGCGGCGGCATTCAGATCGACCTTGCCGCTTTCGTCGATCACCGACACCTGCACCTGCGCCGCGCCGTAGGCAAAGGCGTTTGGACGTCCATCCGGAATCCAGCGTTGCGCCACCTGGGGATCCTGCAGCGCGTAGATGGCGCGCGCGATGCCCGCCTCGGCGGCATAGTGCGCCTGGGTCTGCGCAAACGCGTAGCGCGCCTGCAGCGCCTCGGTGCGCGCCAGCATGGCGTAGCCGCCCAGCAGCACCGCCAGCAGGGTGCAGGCCCACAGCACCACCAGCAGGGCCACCCCGCGCTGCGCACTGCAGCGGTTGCTGCGCTGCCGGCTCATCGCGCACCGCCCAGGCCGCGCAGGCGCTGCAAGGGGCCCTGCAGCATCAGGCCGCTGGCCGGGTCGATGCGCAGCGGGACGGTAAGCGTGGGCCACGGCGTGGTGCCCAGCGGGGTCAGCTCGATGCGCACCAGCTGCGGCAGCAAGCGGCCATCGGGCCACTGATCCTGCCACGCCCCGGGGCGGCCCTGGGCATCGACGCCCCGGTACTGGAAGCGGCCGCTCTTGATCCGGTCGAGCAGCGGCTGCGGTTTGCCCAGCGGCTTGGGCGCGCTGCCGTCTGGCGGCAGCATGGCCAGCTGCATCTCCAGCCGCAGTGCGCCATCGCCGTCGTCGACCAGCGACAGCGCCAGCAGCTGCGGCCCGAGCTGGCCCAGATAGCCCGGCAGCGGGGCCACGAAGCGCATGCTGCGCGCCTTGCCCTCGAAGAACAGGCTGTCACCGTTCGCGTCTTCGCCGATCGGCGCCACCATGGTCTGCGCCAGCTCGCGCCGCAGCAGCTGCTGCGAGGAACGCACCTGATCGAGCCGCTCCACCGCGGCCGTGCCCGAGCGCACGCTGTGGGTGGCGGTGCGGATGCCCGAGTAGACGCCGAGCAAAAGCAGGGTGAGCAGCACCAAGGCCGCCAGCACTTCGAGCAGGCTGAAGCCGGCCGCGCGCTTCACGGGAACGCTCCGCCGCCGGACCCGCCGCCGAGGCTGTCGTCCAACCCATCGTCCGAGCCGTCGTCCGGCGGATTGGCCGGGGCCTTGGCAGCATGGGGCAGGGCCAGCCGCAGCGTGCTGAAGTGCGCCACCTGGTCGTGTCCCGCGCCGCTCCAGCTCACCTGCAGATCGAGCTGATACAGCTGCAGCGGCGCATTCGGCACCGGTTTTCCGGCCGGACTCCACGGCGTCACCTGCAGCTGCCAGCGGTACTGCTGGTCGAACTCGCCGCGGCTCGTGCCCGCGCGAATCGGCTCGGTGACGAAGGCGCTGTCGAGCAGGCTGCGCGCCCACATCGCCGCCTCGCTGCGCTGGGCGGCGTGCTGGGTGAGGCCGATCGCCCCGCCGGCCACCTTCATCAGCGCGGTGAAGGTAATCGCCAGCAGCAGCAGCGCCGCGATCACCTCGATCAGGCTGAAACCGCCGGCGCGGCGCGGCGACCTCACGGTTGCTC
>DASUJJ010000053.1:0-8869 GCA_036279335.1 Dyella sp. | reverse complement strand
CCGAACCCTCATCCGCCCTTCGGGCACCTTCTCCCGGAGGGAGAAGGAAAATCGTTACCGGCTGATCGCCACGCGGTCAGCACCCTTGAAGCTGTCGGTACCGGAGATCACGATCTGCTGGCCTTCCTTCAGGCCCTGCAGGATCTCCACCTTGTCGATGCTCGACGCACCCACGCGGATCGGTGTCTTGGTGGCGATGCCGTCTTTCACCACGTAGGCATAGCTGCCGCCGGATTCGTCCACGAACGAGCCGCGCTGCACGGTGAGCACGTTGTCGCGATGATCCAGAACGATGCGCACGGACAGGCGCTGGTTCTGGCGCAGCTGCTTCGGCGTGGCGCCATCGAAGCGCACGCGGGCAGCCACTTCGCCATTGACCACTTCCGGCGAAATCGCGCTGACCGTGCCCTGCCAGGTCTTGCCGTTGCCGCTGATCTCGCCGGGCATGCCGATCGCCAGATCGCGCGCGAAGCTCTCCGGCACCTGCATCTCCACCTGCAGCGCGCTGAGGTCGATCACGCTGAGCAGCTGGGCGTCCTTGGCCACGGTGGCGCGCGCGGCGATGAACAGCTGGCCGACCTGGCCGTCCACCGGCGACTTCACGTTGAGGTCGTCCACCTGGCGCTGCAGGTCCTGCACCAGCAATACCTGGCGCTCGTATGCGAGCTTCTTGGACTGGATGTCGAAGGCGAGAATGTCGTTGTCCATCCCAAGGTTGGCCTTGGCATGACGTTCGGCAATCTCGGCTTTCTGCAGAGTGTCGCGGGCGGTGTCGACGTCGGCCCTGGCCACGGCACCCTTGGCAAAGGCCGCGCTATTGCGCTCCAGCGTGCGGCGGGCGGCCTGCGCGTCGATCTGCGCGTTGTCGTAGGCCTGCTGCAGCTCGGCCTTCTTCTTCTGCGCGTCGATCTGCGCGCGCTTGTATTCCAGTTCCATCGCGTCGGCGTTGGACTGCTCCTGCGCCAGCTTGTTGGTGAGCTCGGGGCTGACGATAGTGGCCAGCACGTCGCCCTGCTTCACGGTGTCGCCGGCGTGCACCTTCAGCGTCACCGCACCGCCGGAGGTGGCGTACAGCGTGGGGCTCACCGCGGCGACCACCTTGCCCTCGGCGGCAATGTCGCGCACGAACGGCCCACGGCTCACGGTGGCGAAGGCCAGGCGAGAGGCGCTTACCGAAGCGTCGGCGGAGAACAGCCGCATGGCGCCCGGCATCGCGATCGCCAGGCCGGCGACCACGGCGATGCCTACGCCAATCAGCGCGAAGCGGCGCTTGCGGTTGGGTTTGACCTCGACCAGGCGGTCTTGGGCAGAGGTGTCACGGATCATTGCGGTCCCCACGGCTGCGGACAGGAAGTGCAGCCACGAAGGCCATTCAGCAAGCGCCGTGCCAGTCGTCGCGAAGCGCGCCATCCCGCGCCACCGCTGGGCTGGCGGGCTTGCCCCGCGAGCGCGGACAGTGTCCGCGGACACCGGCACGGACAGCCGGACAGGACGCGGACGCCCGCTTATCCGCCCAGGCGCACGCCCTCGGCCTGCGCCAGCTGCTGCGCGGTGCGCCAGCTCAGCGTACTGGCCGTGCCGGGCGTGCGCACGCACAGCAGATCGCACGGACCGAGCCGCTGGGTGACGAAGCGTAGCCGGCGCGCCCGATCGACGCGCCCGGACGGCACGCCCGGTGCCGCGGGCACGTCACGCGCGGCAGCAACCAGCGCATCCCACGCCAGGTAATCGGTATCGGGCAGCAGATGCAGACGCACGCGCGCAACGCCCGCTTCATCGCAGACGGTCAACGATTCGCGCGGACCGTCGCGCGTCACTGCGCAGGCGTGGCACAGCCATGACGGCCGGGCCAGCGTGGGCAGGTCTGGAGCGGCATCGGGGGTGCCGCCGGGGCGGTCCGCCCACAGGCAGAGCACCGGGCCGAGATCGGCAAGGGCGGCGGCGAAGCGCCGCCGATCGGGAGTCATCCAGCGCAGTTCGGCGCCGGACATGGACGCGCGCGGCGACCGGCACGCCATCAGCCAACGTGTCATACAACCCTCCGCAGGGAGGCCCGGCTGATCGTCGTGGACGACGCTGGCGATAGGCCGGAAAACAGGAAGCAGCCGGCGCGAGGCGCGGCTTACTTGGTGAGGATCAGCTTGTCGTTGCGGGTCAGCCGCAGCACGTACTCACCGCCCTGGTGGCGGATCGCCAGCTCGCGGCCGCCGGCCAGCAGTTCGTCGCTGGAGAGCGTGCGGGTGCGCCGGTCCGGCGCCGCGCCAAGGGTCAGGGTGCCGGCCGGGCGGGCGGTCGCTTGGGCGCTCGTCATCACGAGTGGACGGTTCATGAGGCTTTTCTCCGCAATGGGTTACGCGTCGGATGATAAGCATTCTCATTTGAGAGTCAATCCCGGCCGCGCCCTTCGGTTCAGGCGCGGCGGGCCCAGCGCGCGATCACCTGATGCATCGCGTCAAGACCGTCGAACAACGCCGCGGGACCGGGCTGCAGGATGATCGGCGACTTGATTTCATGCAGCTCGCCATCGCGCACGGCGGGAATGGCGCCCCAGCCGGGCCGCGCGGCGACCTTCTCCGGACGGAAGCGCTTGCCGCACCACGAACCGAAGATGATGTCCGGCGCGCGGGCGATCACCGGCGCGCCGTCGGCCAGAATCCGCTGCTTGGCCAGCGGCTCGCGCGCCAGCTCGGGAAAAATGTCGTCGCCGCCGGCCAGGTTGATCAGCTCGGCCACCCAGCGGATGCCGGTAATGAGCGGTTCGTCCCATTCCTCGAAATACACCTTCGGCCGCCGCGGCAGCGCGGCGGCCGCCTCGCGTACGGCGGCGAGGTGCGCCTCGGCACGCTGCGCATAGGCCTCGGCCTTGTCGTAGGCACCGACCATCGCGCCGAGCCGGCGGATGTAGGCGAGGATGCCGTCCACGCTGCGATGATTGGAGATCCACACCTCCACGCCGGCCTTGATCAGCTCGCGCGCGATGTCGGCCTGGATGTCGGAAAAGCCGATCGCCAGATCGGGCTTGAGCGCGAGGATCTCGCCGATCTTCGCGCTGGTGAACGCCGATACCTTCGGCTTTTCCTTGCGCGCCCGCGGTGGCCGCACGGTGAAGCCGGAAATGCCGACGATGCGATGCTCTTCGCCCAGCGCGTAGAGCACTTCGGTGGGTTCTTCGGTGAGGCAGACGATGCGCTGCGGGTAGGCGTCGGTCATGAGGCGATTCCTGAAGCGGGAACCGCTCATGCTAACCGCGCACTCAGCCGCCGCCGATCACCGTCACCGTGACCTTGCGCTGATGCGCGTCGGTGCGGTGCTCCCACAGGTACAGGCCCTGCCACGTGCCCAGCGCGAGGCGCCCGGCATGCACCGGCACGGCCAGGCTCACTCCGGTGAGCACGCTGCGCACATGCGCCGGCATGTCATCGGGCCCTTCGGCGTCGTGCCGGAACAGCGGATCGCCATCGGGCACGGCGCGGGCGAACCAGCGCTCGAGGTCCGCGCGCACGGTGGGATCGGCGTTCTCGCTGATCAGTAGCGAGCAGCTGGTGTGCGCTGTGAATACGTTCGCCAGCCCGGTCTGCACGCCGCTGGCGGCGACGGCCTGGGCAACCTCGTCGGTGATCTCGCTGAAACCTCGCCCGCGCGTGTGCACGGTGAAGCTGGCCTGGGCAACGTGATCGGCGGAATGGCGGCGCATGGCTCAGGGGTACAGCATCCGCTGCGTCCAGGTCTGGCCGTGACGGCTCCAGCGCACGCGCTCGTGCAGGCGGAACTCGGCGCCGTACCAGAACTCGACCATGTCCGGCTCCACCACGAAGCCGCCCCAGTGCGGCGGGCGCGGCACGTCGCGGCCGTCGAACTCCTGCTCGTAGCGGGCCACGCGCTGCTCAAAGGTGTCTCGGTCGGGCAAGGTCTGCGATTGCAGCGAGGCCCAGGCCCCGATCTGGCTGCCGCGCGGGCGGGTGGCGAAGTAGGCGTCCGATTCCTCGCCGACCAATTTGCGCGCCACGCCCTCCACGCGCACCTGGATGCCGTCGCGGATGCCCTTCCAGTGGAAGTTGAGCGCCAACTGCGGGTGCGCTTCGAGCTGCTCGCCCTTGTCGCTCTGGTAATTGGTGAAAAAGCGGAAGCCCCGCTCGTCCACGCCCTTGAGCAACACGATGCGAGAGCTGATCCGGCCGGCCGCATCCGCGGTGGCCAGGTTCATCGCCGTGGGCTCGCGGTCTGCGCCCGCCTTCGCCTCGTCCAGCAGTTGCACGAAGGTGTCCAGAATCTCGCGATTGAGCATAAGGTCTTGAATCGTGGCCGGAGCGCGTCATCATGGCGCGGATGAATCACGATCCTAGCATGCAGAATCTGGCCCTGGCCGTGCATCTGCTCGACCACTACGCCGGTCGCATCGCCCGCGCGCGACGCCCCTATCTGATGGGCCTGTCCGGCCTGCAGGGCAGCGGAAAAAGCACCCTGGCCCGCGTCATCAAGACGCAGGCCGAGTCGCGCGGCATAGCGACCGATGTGCTCTCGCTGGACGACTTCTACTACTCGCGCGCCGAGCGCGACACGCTCGCTCGCGAGATCCATCCGCTGCTGCGGACGCGGGGCGTGCCGGGCACGCACGAGATCGAGCTGCTGCTCTCGGTGCTCGCCGGATTGCGCCGGGCGTCGGAAAAGTTGCCGGTGCCCTACCCGCGTTTCGACAAGGGCCGCGACACGCGACTGCCACCCTCGCGCTGGCCGCGGGTCACGCGTCCGCCGAAACTGATCATCCTTGAGGGCTGGGCGCTGGGTATTCGTCCGCAGTCGGCGGCCGCGCTAAACGCACCGGTGAACGAGCTCGAACGCAGGGAAGATCCCGACGGCACTTGGCGCCGCTGGGTCAACAAGCAGCTGCGCGGCTACCAGCCGCTGTGGCGCAAGCTCGACGCACTGATCGTGCTGCAGGCGCCGAACTGGGACGTGGTGCGCCGCTGGCGCAGCGAGCAGGAAGAAGAGCTGATTGCGCGCCACGCGCCGCTGGCGATGGATGCCAAGGCAATGGAGCGTTTCCTCGCGCACTTCGAGCGGCTCAGCCGCCACGCGCTGGCCACGCTGCCGCAGCTGGCGGACAGCTCGGTGGAATACGACACCGAGCGCCACGTCACCGGCCTCAACCACGACTGATGAACCGGCATGGTGCCGGGCCGCTGACGCGCCCGGCACCGCCTTTATCCGACGATCACTCCACGCTTACTCGGCGCCTACTCCACGACGAAGCTCACGCGCATGTCGACGCGCCATTCGGTCACCTTGCCCTTGGCGTCGGTAACCACCTTGATCTCGTTGACCCATGCGCCCTTGATGTTTTTCACCGACTCGGCCGTCTTGCTGAGCCCGTGCTGCACGGCATCCTCGATGCTTTTGCTGGATGACGCGTTGATTTCGATGACCTTGGCAACTGACATGACCTGACCCTCTGCAACGCCGCCACGCGCGGTGCGGCACGCCCCCCTGCCCGGCCGAGTCTGGGCTTGCAGCGGGCAACGGGCACGCCGCAGCGCGGCAACACTCAGGCGACCGGCTCGACCTGCACCGCCGTGCCGTAGGCCAGCACTTCGGTGACGCCCTCGGCGACCTCGTTGGCGTCGTAGCGCATGCCGAGCACCGCATTCGCACCCATCGTGGCGGCGTGCTGCAGCATCAGGTCGAACGCCTCGCCGCGCGCCTTCTCGCACAACTCGGTGTAGATCGAGATGTTGCCGCCCACCAGGGTCTGCAGCGCCGCCCCGAGGTTGCCGACGATGCTGCGCGAGCGCACGGTGATGCCGCGCACGATGCCCAGCGGCCGCACCACGCGATAGCCGGGGATGTCGTTGGTGGTGCTGACCAGTGCCGCTGAAATCGCTGCTGCCATGACTCGCTCCTCGCTGATTGAAAGTCGATGATGGAAAGTCGCCGATGGAAAGTCGCTGATTGACACTCGCTGATCAAAAAGTGGCGCTGGAATACGGCTCCATCCGCCGTGTGCCGCCCCCCGGCCGGCAGCACACGCAGTGCGCCAGGCGGCGTGCCGGCTCGCGCCGTCGCTCAGACGCCGTGAGCGGCGCGCCGCAGCAGCACCGCGTAACCCTCCCGCGCGTCGGGCCATTGCGGCGCCCAGCCGCTGGCGCGCAGGCGCGCATTACGCAGCCGCTTGCTGCCGATCCCTGTCGGGCCGGGGCCGTCGGCCGGCGGCGGAGCACCGGCCAGAGCCGCGAGGTGGTCGTACAGCACGTCGATCGGCAGCGGCGTGTCGTCCACACCGACATAGACCGCTTGCGGATCGCTCAGCGCGAGCAGATGCACGATCGCGGCGGCCGCGTCGTCCACGTGGATGCGGTTGGCCCAGTGCGCCTGCGTGCGCGGCGCCCGTGCCATGCCCGCACGCAGGCGCTCGATCAGCTGCAGCCGGCCGGGGCCGTAGAGGCCGGCCAGCCGCAGCGTGATGCCGGTAACCGGCTGCGCCCCGAGCCAGCGCTCGGCCTCGCGCAGCACGGCGCCGTTGAAACCCGGTGGATCGGTCGGCGTCTCCTCGTCCACCCACTCGCCGGCGCTGTCGCCGTACACCGCAGTGGAAGACACGAACAGCACGCGCGTGAGCGAGGCGGCGTCGAGCGCAGCGATCAGGTGGCGCAGGCCGTCCACGAACACGGCGCGATAGGCGACCTCGTCGCGCGCGCCCGGCGTGGGCAGGTGCACCAGCTGGCTGATCCCCGGCGGCAGCGGCGGCAGTCGATCTGCCCGCGTCATGTCACCGGCCAGCCAGGTGATGCCGTCGGCAGCGGCGGGCGGCGGGTGGCGGCGCAGTGCGAACACCGTATCGCCGCGCGCCACCAGCCGGCGCGCCACGCGCAGGCCGAGATCGCCGCAGCCGGCCAGCAGCACGCGCTCGCTCATGGCGGGGCATTCCGGTTCGGTCGCATGGTGTGCCCTGATGGGGTGGTATTCCACGCTAACATTTGCGGATGAATCCGTCGTGCAACCTGTTCATCGTGGGCCCTACCGGTGCCGGCAAGACCTCGATCGGGCGGCGCCTTGCCGCGCATTATGGCCTGCCCTTCGTCGATCTCGACCAGGAGATCGAGCGCCACTGCGGCGTGCCGGTGAGCACCGTGTTCGAGATCGAGGGCGAGGCCGGCTTTCGCCAGCGCGAGAGCCAGCTGCTGGACGAATGCAGCCGGCGTGCCGGCGTGCTGCTGGCCACCGGCGGCGGCGCGGTGCTCGACCCGGTGAACCGTCGGCGACTGGTCGAACGCGGCTACGTGGTGTGGCTGCAGGCCAGCATCGAGCAGCAGCTCGAACGCCTCGCGCGCGACACCAAGCGCCCGCTGCTGGCCGGGGAGGATCGCCGCGGCAAGCTCGACGCCATGCGCGAAACGCGCGCTCCGCTGTATCGCGAGATCGCCGATCTCACCATCCGCGGTGAGCACGAGAACGTCGCTGCCGCCACCGAGCGCTGCATCGCGCTGATCGACACCCACTGGAACCGTACCCAGGCCGCATGAACGCCCCCGCCACGCACACCATCAACGTCACCCTCGGCGCACGCTGCTACGCCGTGCACATCGGCAGCGGCCTGCTCGACGACCACGCGCGCTGGCGCGCAGCGATCCGCGGCCGCCACGTGCTGGTGATCAGCAACACCACGGTGGCGCCGCTGTATCTCGAACGCGTGGCGAAGGGCCTGGACGGCCTGCTGTGGGACACGTTCCTGCTCGATGACGGCGAGGCCCACAAGACCTTCGACAACGTCGGCCGTGCGCTCGCCGCGCTGGCCAAGCTCGGCGCCACCCGCGACGCCTGCATCATCGCGCTGGGCGGCGGCGTGGTCGGCGACCTGGCCGGCTTCACCGCGGCATGCTGGATGCGTGGCATCGACTTCCTCCAGCTGCCGACCACGCTGCTGGCAATGGTCGATTCCTCGGTCGGCGGCAAGACCGGGGTGAACCTGCCCGCCGGCAAGAACCTGGTCGGCGCGTTCCACCAGCCGCGCGGCGTGTTCGCCGACATCGGCACGCTGGCCACCCTGCCCGACCGCGAGTTCCGCGCGGGCCTGGCCGAAGTGGTCAAGGGCGCGGCGATCGGCAATGCGGACTTCTTCGCCTGGCTGGAGTCGCACGCCCACGCACTGGCCGCGCGCGAACCGGCTACGGTGAGCGAGGCGATCGCGCGCAAGGTCGCCTACAAGGCCGGCGTGGTCGCCCGCGACGAAACCGAGCAGGGCGAACGCGCCCTGCTCAACCTCGGCCACACCTTCGGCCACGCGCTGGAAACGGCCGGCCGCTACACCACGTTGCTGCACGGCGAGGCGGTGGCCGTGGGCATGGTGCTGGCCGCGCAGCTCTCGCAGCAGCTCGGCATGGCCACGCTGGACGACACCCTGCGCCTGCAGCGCCTGCTCGACACACTCGGCCTGCCCACCGACATCCCCGAGGGCATGGATCCGCAGCAGCTGCTGGCGCTCATGCGGCTGGACAAGAAGAACACCGCCGGCACGCTGCGGCTGATCCTGTGGCGCGGTATCGGCCGTGCCGACATCGTCAGCGGCGTGGCGGAAGACGCCGTGCTGAGCGTCCTGCAGGCGGCGGTGTAGGCGTTGCTGTCCGGGCACCGGTCCACGGCGCCCGCGCGGACCAGGATTCACGTGGCGTGTCATGACGCCCCGCCGTCGTTCCCGCGCAAGCGGGAACCTAGTACTCCGTGTCCCCTCCGCATGGCGCACGCCGGATGTGGAGTGGTGCGCTCGGTGATTACTAGGTCCCGGCACTCCGCTCCCACGGACCTGCGTCCGCGCTCGCTTGGCCGGGACGACAGGCCGCGTAGGATGCAGAGGTGGTCAGCGGCCGCCCCACCCTTG
>DASUJJ010000052.1:0-3209 GCA_036279335.1 Dyella sp. | reverse complement strand
TGGCGGTGGCGGCGTGCACGGTAGTCATCAGGCCGCGCTTGATGCCCCACTTGTCGTTGAGCACCTTGGCCAGCGGCGCCAGGCAGTTGGTGGTGCACGAGGCGTTGGAGACAATCGCCTCGCCCTTGTAGGTCTTGTCGTTGACGCCGTAGACGAACATCGGCGTGTCGTCCTTGGACGGGGCCGACAGGATCACCTTCTTCGCGCCCGCGTCGAGGTGCTTCTGTGCGCCTTCCTTGGTCAGGAAGATGCCGGTGGACTCGATCACCACGGTGGCGCCCACTTCGTCCCACTTCAGCGCGGCCGGATCGCGCTCGGCGGTGAGGCGGATCTTCCTGCCGTTGACCACCAGCGTGTTGCCCTCGACCGCCACGGTGCCCTTGAAGCGGCCGTGCACGGAGTCGTACTGCAGCATGTAGGCGAGGTAGTCGGGCTCGAGCAGGTCGTTGATCGCCACGATCTCGATGTCGTCGTGGAAATTCTGCACGGCTGCGCGCAGCACGTTGCGCCCGATGCGGCCGAAGCCGTTGATGCCCACCTTGATCGTCATTGCGCTCGACTCCTGCACGTGGCGTGGATTGCGGAAACAGCGCGCAATTCTAGCAGGGCGCCGGCACGGGTTGGACCGGGTGCGGCTGCCGCGGGAGCGTCATCGGGCTGTGGCAGACTTGGCGGTTCCCCACTTTGCACAAGCCCTTGCCCATGTCCCTGCGCGCTCCCCGCCTTGCCTCCGTTTTCTGTGCCGTTGCCTGTGCGCTGGCCGCGCCGCTCGCCCAGGCCTGGGGGCCGGAAGGCCACGCCATCGTGGCGGACATCGCCCAGCAGCATCTCGACCCCGCCGCGGCGGCGCAGGTGCAGGCGCTGCTCCAGCTCGAAGGCGAGAGCCGGCTGGACGAGATCTCGTCCTGGGCCGACGACCATCGCAAGGAGTTCCCGCGCACCGGCGGCTGGCATTACGTCGACATTCCGCTGCACGCCGACGCCTACGTGCCCGCGCGCGACTGCGCCCGCAACAACTGCGTGACGGCGCAGATCAGCCATTTCGGCCAGGTGCTGGCCGATCGCTCCGCCGCGCCGGCCGAACGGCTGGAGGCGCTGAAGTGGGTGGTGCATTTCGTCGGCGATGTGCACCAGCCGCTGCACGCCGAGGACAACGATGACAAGGGCGGCAACACCGTGCAGCTGCAGTTCTTCGGCCGCGGCACCAACCTGCACTCGGTATGGGACGGCGGCGTGCTGCGCCACCAGCTGGGCCTGGTGCCGGGCCCGAATTACACCTTCGACCACGCCGCCGTGCAGGCCGTTGCGATGCAGCTCGATGCCTCGATCAGCCCCGCCGATCGCGCCGCGTGGTCCGCCATGGGCGGGCTTGCGCAGCTGTACGCGCAGTCGGTGGCGTGGGCCGAGACGTCGCACCAGCTCGCGCAGGATGTCGCCTATGCGCATCTGGATGGCCGCAAGCAGGCCGGCTGGTCGCAGCGCTATCAGGCGGTGGCCTGGCCGGTGGTGCGCACGCGCCTGCAGCAGGGCGGCGTGCGGCTGGCCGCGGTGCTCAACGAGCTGCTCGGCCGCTGAGCCGGACGGCCGTTCGGCCGCGTATTGAAAACGAATGCAGTATGGCGCCCGCGGGTGCTTCTGCTAGGTTTGTGTGATGACCCAGACAACCCTGCGCCGCACCAAGATCGTCGCCACCCTCGGCCCCGCCACCGACGCGCCGGGCATGCTCGAGAAGATCATCGCCCAGGGCGTCAACGTGGCCCGCCTCAACCTCTCGCACGGCGCGCCGGACGACCATCGCGCCCGCGCCAATGCGGTGCGCGAGGCGGCGGCCCGGGTCGGCGTGGAGGTCGGCATCCTGGCTGACCTGCAGGGTCCGAAGATCCGCGTGGAGAAGTTTGCCGATGGTCCGGTGATGCTGGAGACCGGCGATGGGTTCACGCTGGACTGCCGCGCCGATGCGCCCGACGGCGATGCGACCCGCGTCGGCGTGAGCTACCTCAACCTGCCGCGCGACGTGCAGCCCGGCGACGTGCTGCTGTTCGACGACGGCCTGGTGGCGATGGACGTGGAGTCGATCGACGGCGAGCAGATCCACTGCCGCGTCACCATCGGCGGCAAGCTGTCCAATCGCAAGGGCCTGAACCGGCAGGGCGGCGGACTCTCCGTCGATGCGCTGTCGGACAAGGACCGCCACGACATCAAGCTGGCCGCCGAGATCGGCGCCGACTTCCTCGCCGTGTCGTTCGTGCGCTCGGCCGCGGACATGCATACCGCGCGCCGCCTGATGGAAGAGGCCGGCGGCCATGCCGGCATGGTCGCAAAGATCGAGCGCGCCGACGCGATCCCGGTGCTGGGCGAGATCATCGACGCGTCCGACGTGGTGATGGTGGCGCGCGGCGATCTGGGCGTGGAGATCGGCGATGCCGAGCTGCCGGGCCTGCAGAAGAAGATCATCCGCGAGGCGGTACAGCGCAACCGTGCCGTGATCACCGCCACGCAGATGCTGCAGTCGATGGTGCGCTCGCCCATTCCGACCCGCGCCGAAGTGCTGGACGTGGCCAACGCCGTCATCGACGGCACCGACGCGGTGATGCTGTCGGAAGAGTCGGCCGCCGGCGCGCACCCGGACAAGGCGGTGGCCGCGCTGTGCCGCATCTGCCTGGGCGCCGAGCGCCAGTTCGAGCCCAAGGACGAGCGCATGCTCGACGCCCGCCTGCAGCTGGACCGCGCCGATCAGGCGATCGCCATGGCGGCGATGGTGCTGGCCGGACAGCTGGGCGTGCGCGCGATCGTCGCGCTCACCGAATCCGGCGCCACCGCGCAGTGGCTGTCGCGCTACCGCAGCGCCGTGCCGATCTACGGCATGTCGCCGTTCGGCGCGGCACGACGCCGCATGCAGGTGCTGCGCGACGTGCATCCGGTGGCCTTCAGCCACGGCGACCAGCAGAGCATGGCCGCCTCCACCCGCGCCGCCGTGCGGCTGCTGTTCGAGCAGGGCAAGCTGGGCGAGGGCGACCGCGTGGTGATCACCTACGGCGACCGCGTGGGCCATGCCGGCGGCACCAACACGCTCAAGCTGCTCTCGGTCGGCGCGGACGGCATCGTGGACAGCCTGCGCGATCTGTAATGCGCCGGGTGCGAATGCGCCACGCAACGACCTTTCGCATCGCTTCATCCGCACCCGGTGCCTTGCACAAGTGAAGGCCCGC
>DASUJJ010000051.1:0-18473 GCA_036279335.1 Dyella sp. | reverse complement strand
GTTATCGTGGAGCTACCTGCAAGCTCGCCCGTCGTGAGGGTGCAGATCTCAGCCTGAAGAGCCCGGCGCGCGCGCTGGATTCCAAGTGCAAGCTGGAAAACAAGCCCGGCCAGCATGGCGCCAACAAGCGCATGCGTCTGTCCGATTACGCCGTGCAGCTGCGTGAGAAGCAGAAGGTCAAGCGCATCTACGGTGTGCTCGAGCGTCAGTTCAGCAATTACTACTCCAAGGCCGCGAGCTCGAAGGGCAACACGGGTGAAAACCTGCTGCGCCTGCTCGAGAGCCGTCTGGACAACGTCGTCTACCGCATGGGGTTTGCCGTGACCCGCGCCCAGGCTCGCCAGCTGGTGACCCACAAGGCGATCCTGGTCAACGACAAGAAAGTCAACATCCCGTCCTACCAGGTTCGTGCCGGTGACGTGATTGCCCTGACCGAGCGCGCGCGCAATCAGCTGCGCGTGCAGGAAGCGGCGACCGTTTTCGACACCATGGATCTGCGCCCGCAGTGGGTGGAAGTGGACGCCAAGAAGTTCGCCGGCACGTTCAAGTCGGTGCCGGATCGCGGTGATCTGCCGTCCGACATCAATGAAGCGCTGATCGTCGAGCTTTACTCGAAGTAATCAACCGGAGCTCTGCATGGCAGTTTCGTCAACTAGCGTGCTGCGGCCTCGCGGCCTCAGCGTCGAACAGCTCGGAGCCAACCGCGCCAAGGTGGTGGTCGAGCCGCTCGAGCGCGGCTTTGGGCACACCCTGGGCAACGCGCTGCGTCGCGTCCTGCTCTCCTCGATCCCTGGCAGCGCCATCGTCGAAGTCGAGATTGATGGTGTGCTCCACGAGTACACCACGCTCGAGGGTCTGCAGGAGGACGTGATCGAAGTCCTGCTCAACCTCAAGGAAGTCGCGATCCGCCAGCATTCGGGAGACGAGGTCACCTTGACCCTGTCCAAGAAGGGCAAGGGCGTGGTCACGGCAGGTGACATCACGGTGGATCACTCGGTGGAGATCATCAACCCCGAGCACGTGATCTGCCATCTCACCAAGGACATCGCGCTCAACATGCGTCTGAAGGTGCGTCGCGGCGTCGGCTATCAACCGGCCAGCACGCGCCAGCATCCGGACGAGGAGACTCGTCCGATCGGGCGCCTGCAGCTGGATGCATCGTTTGCTCCGGTGCTGCGCGTCGCTTACGAGGTGGATGCCGCTCGCGTGGAGCAGCGCACCAACCTTGACAAGCTGGTGCTCGACATCGAGACCAACGGCACGATCGGTGCGGAAGATGCGGTCCGCAAGGCCGCCGAGATCCTCAACGACCAGCTCTCGGTGTTCGGTGACTTCTCGCGCCGCGAGAGTGCTACCGAGTCCGCCGAGAAGAGTGGTTTCGACCCGCTGCTGCTGCGCCCGATCGACGATCTGGAGCTCACCGTGCGTTCGGCCAACTGCCTGAAGGCCGAGAGCATCTACTACATCGGCGATCTGGTGCAGAAGACCGAGGTGGAGCTGCTGAAGACGCCGAATCTCGGCAAGAAGTCGCTTACCGAGATCAAGGATGTGCTGGGTGGCCGCGGTCTGGCGCTCGGCATGAAGCTCGAAAACTGGCCGCCGCCGGGCTTGTCGCACGGCATGCAGCTGGGTTGATGTACTTGTGCCGCGGTCGCCTTGCGACCGCGGCATCTTGCCGAGTGGGGGCGAGCTGCAGCCCCCATGCTTGCGGCAACATTTGCGGCCCTTGGCCGTACGGCGTCGGCTATCGCTGGTGCCCTTTGCAGCAACCGATTTTCCTCACCTATAGCGGGCAACCGCGGGATACCGGCCTTGTTGTCGGTCTCTCATAACAACACAAGAGATTCTCGCCATGCGTCATATGAAGAGCGGTCGCAAGCTCAACCGCACCAGCAGCCATCGCGAAGCGATGTTCCGCAACATGGCCTCGTCGCTGTTCAAGCACGAGCTCATCCGCACCACCCTGCCCAAGGCGAAGGAACTTCGTCGCGTGGCCGAGCCGCTGATCACGCTGTCCAAGACCGATGGCGTGGCCAATCGCCGCCTTGCTTTCTCGCGTCTGCGCGACAAGCAGGCCGTGGGCAAGCTGTTCGTGGAGCTGGGGCCGCGCTACCGCGAGCGTCCCGGTGGTTACCTGCGTATCCTCAAGTGCGGCTTCCGTCCGGGCGACAATGCGCCGATGGCGTACGTCGAGCTGGTGGACCGGCCGGAGGCGGCGGAGGCCGTCGACGCCGAGTAAGGCAAGCCGCACGGTCGGACGCCAGTTTGGACGTCCAGACTTCGAAGCCCCGGCCGGGAGACCTGCCGGGGCTTTTTGTTGACTGAGCGCCGGTGCCGTGTGTGCTGACAGCGGCGCGGTGACAGGTTAATGTCGGCTACCGCACTGCACCACGATGTCATGAATCCTCTCACCTGGTCCTACCGTTCCGTCGCTCTCGCCGGTTTTCTGATCTGTGCCGGATTGCTCGGCTATGCGCTTTATGCCGAGCACGTGCTGGCGATGATTCCTTGCCCGTTATGCATCTTCCAGCGCATCGCGTTCCTGGTGATGGGCGTGTTCTTTGTGCTGGCCGCGGTGCACGCGCCGCGGGGCGGTGCTCGCTGGGTGTACACGGGAGGCGTGCTGCTGGGTGCACTTTTCGGCATCGTCGTGGCAGGCCGGCATCTATGGATTCAATCACTGCCTGCCGACGAGGTGCCGCAGTGCGGTGGCAACCTGAGCTACATGCTCGACACCTTTCCTTTCGCCAAGGTGCTGAAGCTGGTGTTCACCGGTTCGGGCGAGTGCGCCAAGGTGGAGCCGGTGCTGGGGCTGCCAATGCCCGCGTGGACACTGCTGTGGTTCGTACTGCTGGCAGCGTGGATGGTGCTGGCGACGCGGCGGAGGCGGGTCTGACATGACGGTTCCCTCCATCCGCGACATGGCGACGCCTGCGCCTGCCGACTGGTCGCCGCAGTCCTGGCAGCGCCGGGTGGCCTTGCAGCAGCCGGTCTACGACGACGCAGCCGAGCTCGCCGCGGCGACGGCGCAGCTGGCCGCACTGCCGCCGCTGGTGACCTCGTGGGAAGTGCTGGCCCTGAAGCAGGCTTTGGCCGAGGCACAGGAGGGCCAGCGTTTTCTGCTGCAGGGCGGCGACTGCGCCGAGAGTTTTGCCGACTGCACCAGCCCGATCATTTCCAACCGGCTCAAGGTGCTGCTGCAGATGAGCCTGGTGCTGGTGCATGGGCTGAAGAAGCCGGTGCTGCGCGTGGGTCGGTTTGCCGGCCAGTACGCCAAGCCGCGCTCGGCCGACACCGAGACACGCGATGGCGTCACGCTGCCGAGCTTTCGCGGCGATGTGGTCAATGCGCCGGCGTTCACGCCGGTGGCGCGCCGCGCCGACCCGCAGCGTTTGATTCAGGCGCATGCCCACTCCGCGCTCACGATGAACTTTGTGCGGGCACTGATCGACGGTGGTTTCGCCGATCTGCACCATCCCGAGTATTGGGATCTGGCCTGGATGGAGCATTCGCCGCTGGCCGGTGAATACCGGCAGATGGTGGCCGCCATCGGTGACTCGCTGCGCTTCATGGAGACCCTCGCCGGGACGATCGCCGGCTTCTCGCGGGTGGATTTCTTCACCTCGCACGAGGCGCTGCTGCTGCACTATGAACAGGCGCTCACGCGACAGGTGCCGCGCCATGCCGGGTGGTTCAACCTCTCCACGCACTTTCCGTGGATCGGCATGCGCACCGCCGCGCTGGATGGGGCACACGTGGAATATTTCCGCGGTATCCGCAATCCGGTGGCGGTGAAGATCGGCCCGTCGGTGACGCCGGAGCAGCTGCTGCCGCTGATGGATGCGCTGAACCCGCACGACGAGCCCGGGCGACTTACGCTGATCCACCGCATGGGCAACGCCGCGATTGCCGAAAAGCTGCCGCCCTTGCTGCAGGCGGTAAAGCGCGAGGGCCGCCGCGTGCTGTGGGTGGCCGATCCGATGCACGGCAATACCGAAAGCACGTCCAACGGTTACAAGACGCGGCGCTTCGACAATATCCGCGGCGAGCTGGACCAGGCGTTCGACATTCACGCCGCGGCCGGCACGCGGCTGGGCGGCGTGCATCTGGAGCTCACCGGCGAAGACGTCACCGAGTGCCTGGGCGGGGCGCGCGATCTGGTTGAGCTGGATCTGGATCGTGCCTACAAGTCCACCGTCGATCCGCGGCTCAATTACGAGCAGTCGCTGGAGCTGGCCATGCTGATCGTGCGCAAGTCCGGCGGCATGGCGTAGGCGTTCCGCTTACCGCGCCGTCGCTGTTTCGGCAGCGATGCGCTGCTGCATCGACTGCTCGCCGAGCCGCGCGTACGCCTTGCACGCCTGCGGATCGATCAAGGCGTCACGATCTCCGCCAGCGCGCGCGGCCATGCGCTTGAGCAGGTCGCTCGCCTCTGGATGCGGCGTCATCAGGATGTCGCAGGGCAGCGTGGAAAGCGTCGCCAGCGCGCGGCGGAAGTCGCCCAGGCGTTCGGGATGGGCCGGATCGGTGAAGCGGTAGTCGCCCACGGCCAGCAGCGTGAGGCTGTCGGCATAGACCATCGACTGGCAGCGCTTGCCCTCGCACGAGGTCCACGTCCAGCTGGTGCTGCCCGGCGTGTGTCCCGGCGTCGGCAGCGGCTGGATCGCCAGCGGGCCGACGTGCACGGTCTCGCGGTCACCGATCACGCGCACGTCCTGCACCGCGGGAAACAGCGGGGCGTCACCGTGCTGGGGATCGTCGACATCCTCGCCGCCCTCGCGCAGCGCGCGAGCCTGCGCGGCGCGGGCGACGACCTGCGCGCCGCTGTCGCGCGCCAGGGCGGCGATGGCGCCGGCGTGATCGCCGTGCGCGTGGGTGTCGAGAATCACCTTGACGTCGCGCAGGTGAAACCCGAGCCGCCGAATGTTTGCCTCGATCATCGCCGCGTTTTCAGGCAGCGTGCCGTCGATCAGCACGTGGCCCTGCGGCGAGGTGATCAGGATTGCGCTCAGGCCGCGGCTGCCCACGTACCAGGTGTTGCCGTAGATCCGCGCTGGCGCCTGCGGCTGGCGCCAGCGCGCGCGCATGGCCGCACCCGGCGAAGCCGGATCGGTGGCGTGGGCGCTGGCGGCCAGCATCAGGCCGGTGGCAAGAAGGAGTGAGTAACCTCGGTGCATGCGTGGCTCGTGGACGTGGCGTGAGAGCGACACAGGCTATCCGAGGTTGCTGACCGCGTGCTGTCGATCCGAAGGCGCGTTGGTGACTGGCCCTGACCGCTCAATGCGCGCGCTGCGAGGTACCGCCCAGCGTGTCGAGGAAGCGCGGCGCCTGCCACGCGTGCGTGTGCTGTTCAAAGCTGTAGGCGATGCCGATGAGGGTGGGCTCGCTCCATTTGGCGCCGAACAGCACGATGCCCACCGGCAAGCCGTGCGCGTAGCTGGCCGGTACGGTGATCGACGGATAGCCGGCCACGGCGGCAGGCTCCGTGCCACCGCCGCCCACGATATGGTCACCCAGCAGATGATCGGTGATGAACGCCGGGCCGGAGGAGGGCGCCAGCAGCGCGTCGAGATGGTGCTTCGCCAACGCCGCGTCGATGCCCTCGGGGCCGGCCAGACGCTTGGCCTTGGCCTGCGCCTCGACGTACGCCTTGTCGGTCAGCGGGCCGCGCGCCTGCGACTGTTCGAACAGCTCCTGCGCGAACCACGGCATTTCCTGCTCCGCATGGGCGGTGTTGAACGCGATCAGGTCGGCCAGCGTCTTCACCTTCAGGCCGGTGCGGGTGGCGAGATAGGCGTTGATGTCGTGCTTGAAGTCGTAGCTGAGCACGGTGCCTTCCGGCTCGCCCAGCTCCTCCAGGTGCGGCAGCGTCACCGGGTCGACGATGACCGCGCCCTGCGCCTTCATCACCGCGATCGCCTGTTCCAGCGCAGCGTCGGCATGCGGCTCGGCGCCCACCAAGGCGCGCACCACGCCGATGCGCTTGCCCTTGAGCGCGTTGGCATCGAGGAATTGCGTGTAGTCGGTGGCGTGGCGGTCGGCGTCGGCGGTGGCCGGGTCGGCCGGATCGCTGCCGGCGATCACGCTGAGCAGGGCCGCGGCGTCGGCCACGCTGCGCGCCATCGGACCGGCCGTGTCCTGGTTATGGCTGATCGGCACGATGCCGCTGCGGCTGACCAGCCCGAGCGTGGGCTTGATGCCGACCAGCCCGTTGCTGGCCGAGGGGCAGATGATCGAGCCGTCGGTTTCGGTGCCGATCGCTACCGGCGCGAGTCCCGCCGCCACCGCCGCGCCCGAGCCGGCGCTGGAGCCGCACGGGTTGCGGTCCAGCACATAGGGATTGCGCGTCTGCCCGCCGCGGCCGCTCCAGCCGCTGCTGGCGTGGGTGGAGCGGTAGTTGGCCCACTCGCTGAGGTTGGTCTTGCCCAGGATGATCGCGCCGGCCGCGCGCAGCCTGGCCACCAGCGGCGCGTCCTTCGGCGCCGGCGCATCGGCCAGCGCCAGCGAACCGGCCGTGGTGAGCATGCGGTCACCGGTGTCCACGTTGTCCTTGAGCAGCACGGGGATGCCATACAGCAGACCGGGTTTGGCCGTCTGTGCGCGGGCCGCGTCGGCGCGGTCGGCAAGCGTGAGTGCGTCGGGATTGGTCTCGATCACGGCGCGCACGGTGGGTCCATGGCGGTCGATCCGCTCGATCCGGTCAAGCGATTGCTGCACGAGCGCGTGCGAGCTCAGCGTGCCTTCGCGCATCGCCTGCTGCAGCTGGGTCAGCGAGGCATACGCGGGGTCGGCCGATTGCGCCGGCGCGGCGGTGGAGAACAGGGTCAGCGCCAGGGCGGCGGACAGCACGGACAAGCGCATGGTCGAATTCTCCGGTGGGTGGGCGTTGCGACAGGTTGTCGCGATCCCGCCAGAGTAGCGGCTTGCCCGCCGGCCGCATGCAGGCCGGGCACCTATACTTTGGTCATGACCCCATCTCTCCTTTCCCGCTGCCGGGCGGCGGCGCTGCTGGTCGCGTGCGCCGCTGCCGCACATGCGCAGGACAGCGCGCCGCTTGCCGTTCCCGACACACTGGCCCAGCGCATCGCGTCCTGCACCGCCTGCCACGGCGAGCACGGCGAAGGCACGCCGGACAGCGGCTTCTTTCCGCGGCTGGCCGGCAAGCCCGCCGAATACCTGGCGCGCCAGCTGCGCTACTTCCAGCAGGGCAAACGCAAGTACGGGCCGATGGAATACACCGTGCGCCCGCTCAGCGATGCCTACATGCACGAGATCGCCGAGTATTTTGCAGCTCAGCAGGTGCCTTACGCGCGATCGCCGGCGCCGAAGCTGTCCGATGCCATGCTGGCACGCGGCGAGGCGCTGACCGTGCGCGGCGATCCGGCGCGACAGATTCCCGCCTGCAGCGCCTGCCATGGCAGCCAGCTCACCGGCGTGGAGCCGTCGACGCCGGGGCTGGTGGGCCTGCCTTACGACTACGTGAGCTCGCAGCTCGGCTCCTGGCGCACCCACACGCGCGCCGCTGCCGCGCCCGATTGCATGGCGACCATCGCCAATCGCCTCACGCCCGAGGACATCACCGCGGTGTCGGCGTGGCTGGCCAGCCGTGAACTGCCGGCCGACATGCACGCGCAGCCGGCCGGCTCGGTGCAGCCGCCGCTGCAGTGCGGCGTGCTCGGCGCGCGTGCGACCCCGGCCGCCGCTCCCGCGGGAGACGGCGCATGAAGTGGCTGATCCGCTCCTTCCTCGTGGTGCTGGTGCTCGCCCTTGGCGCGGTGGGCTGGTGGCTGTTCGCCGCGCATCGCGGCGACGCCTCGCTGGAGCGCGCAGGCCAGCTGGCTGCCGGTGAAAATCTCTCCGATCCGGCGCTGATCGCACGCGGCAAATACCTGGCGACCGTGGGCGACTGCGCCGCCTGCCACACCCAGCGCGGCGGCGCGCCGTTTGCCGGCGGGCACCAGGTGCCCACGCCGTTCGGCAACATTCCCACGCCGAACATCACGCCGGACGATGAAACCGGCCTGGGCCGCTGGAGCTTTGCCGATTTCTGGCAGGCGCTGCATGCGGGCAAGGGCCGGCACGGCGAGTTCCTGTATCCGGCCTTTCCGTATACCTCGTACACGCAGACCACCCGCGATGACGCGCTGGCGATGTTTGCCTACCTCAAGTCGCTCACGCCGGTGCACCAGCCGACCAAGCCGCTGGGGTTGCGCTTTCCCTACAGCGTGCGCGGCGTCCTGGGAGCGTGGCGCGCGCTGTATTTCCGCGAGGGTGTGTACCAGCCGGATCCGTCGAAGTCGCCGGAGTGGAACCGCGGCGCGTATCTCGTACAGGGTCTGGGTCACTGCAACGAGTGCCACGCAGCGCGGGATGCGCTGGGCGGCGTGCCCGATCAGCCGGCACTGTCCGGCGGTCGGATTCCGGCGCAGGACTGGTACGCCCCGGACCTCAGCACCCGGGCCCACGGCGGCCTGCACGGCTGGAGCCGACAGGACATCGTCGACCTGCTCAAGAACGGCCAATCGGCCAAGGGCAGCGCGTTCGGGCCGATGGCGGAGGTTGTGTCGCGCAGCACCCAGCACATGACCGACGCGGATCTGGCCGCGGTCGCCACCTATCTGGAATCGCTGCCGGCGCGTCCGCAGCCAGCAGTGGCCGCGGCCTCGGCGGGTGGCCCCGGCGCGATCGTCAAACATGGCCACGAGCTCTACGACCATCAGTGCGCCGGCTGCCACGGCAAGGACGGCAACGGCGTCGCCGGCGTGTATCCGCCGCTCAACGGCAACTCCTCGGTGGATGAACCTACCGGCATCAATGCGATCCGCGTGGTGCTGCTGGGCGGTTTTCCGCCGGTGACCGCGGGCAATCCGCGACCGTACTCGATGCCGCCGTTTGCGCAGTCGTTGAACGATGCCGACGTGGCGGCCGTGGTGAGCTACATCCGCCAGGCCTGGGGCAACCGTGCCGCGCCGGTGCAGGAACGCGACGTGGGCAAGTATCGACAGACGCCGATGAACTGATTGCCGCGCGCCCGTGCATCGACACAGAAGGCCCGCCGTCGCGGGCCTTCTGCGTGATGGGGACACGGCCGGACCCTACTGCGGCGCATGTTCCGTGGCGCCGGGTAAGATGCGCCTTTGCCTCAGCACGGTCGAAGCGAACGCATGATCATCAATCCCAAAGTCCGCGGTTTCATCTGCACCACGGCGCATCCGGTGGGCTGCGCGCACAACGTGATCGAGCAGATCGACATCACCAAGGCCAGCGGTCAGAGCAGCCACAGCCCGAAGCGCGTGCTGGTGATCGGCGCCTCCACCGGCTATGGCCTGGCCTCGCGCATCACCGCCGCCTTCGGCCACGGCGCGGCCACGCTCGGCGTGTTCTTCGAGAAGCCCAGCAGCGATACCAAGACCGGCACCGCCGGCTGGTACAACTCCGCCGCGTTCGACCAGGCAGCCAAGGCCGCGGGCCTGATCGCCAAGTCGATCAACGGCGATGCGTTTTCCGACGAGACGCGCGCGCGCGCCATCGAAATGATCAAGGCCGAGATGGGCGGCCCGATCGACCTGGTGGTGTATTCGCTGGCCTCGCCGGTGCGCAAGCTGCCGGGCACCGGTGAAGTGAAGCGCTCCGCGCTCAAGACCATCGGCGAGCCGTTCACCGCCACCTCGATCGACACCAACCGCGACACCGTGGTCAACGTCACCGTGGAGCCGGCCACCGAGCAGGAGATCGCCGACACCGTCGCCGTGATGGGCGGCGAGGACTGGGCGCTGTGGATCGAGGCGCTGAGCGCCGCCGGCGTGCTGGCCGGGCACGCCACCACCGTGGCGTACAGCTACGTGGGCACCTCGATCACCTGGCCGATCTACTGGCACGGCACGCTGGGTCGTGCCAAGCAGCATCTGGACAACACCGCCGCCGCCTTGCGCGAGCGCCATGCTGGCCTGAAGGCCTACGTCGGCGTGATGAAGTCGGTAGTGACCCAGGCCAGCGCGGCGATCCCGGTGATCCCGCTGTACGTGTCGATGGTGTTCAAGATCATGAAGGCCAAGGGCCTGCACGAAGGCACCATCGAGCAGATCAACCGTCTGTTCCGCGATTTCCTCTATCGCGCCGACGGCGCCGCGCCGCAGCTCGACGACGAGCACCGCCTGCGCCTGGACGACTGGGAGCTGCGCGAGGACGTGCAGTCCGAGTGCAAGGCACTGTGGCCCACCGTGACCACCGAAAACCTCAACCAGCTCACCGACTACGCCGGCTACCGCCACGACTTCCTCAAGCTGTTCGGCTTCGACCGCAGCGATGTCGATTACACGCAGGACGTGGCGTCGGACGTGCGTTTCGATTGCGTGGAGATGTGACGCAGAGTTTTTACGTGACCTGCATGCGGGCGCCTTCGGGCGCCCGTTTTGTTTGGGGGCGAGAGAAAGTCTCTGGATCCCGGCTTTCGCCGGGATGACGGTGAGGGAAAGTGGCCGCCATCAAGATGGGGCAAGCAAGCAGGGGGCTCTCAACCCGTCATCCCGGCGAAAGCCGGGATCCAGCGCCTTCAATCCCCACGCACCCGTCGGGCCAATTCGAGCCACGGCCCGATCGACCAATGCCCCCGCGCCTGCCCTGACGGCGAGGGCAGCACGAATATCCGCGTCGTGCCGATCTGCTCTGGCTGAAGCCCGTAGCTTGAAATCGCCCGCCCCAGCGCCGCCTTCGCTCCGTGCTTGCTGGTGAAGGCCAGCCAGCGCGGGGCAAAGCGCTCGATCTTGGCTATCAGCGCCGGTACGTCGAACGCGTCGCGCGGCAGCTCGCTGTCGTTGCCGCTGTGGAACTTGGCCAGGTCGGTGAAGCCGATGCCCAGCGCCGGCAGCTGCGCGAACTCGTGCGGCGCATACAGTCGCGGCGTTATCGATGCCTCGGCCAGTGCGCGCCAGAACAGGTTGCCCGGGTGTGCGTAATAGGCGCCCTCGCGCGCCGAGCGCGTGCCCGCCGCGGTGCCGCAGAACACCAGCGTCAGGCCGCCGTGCAGAACGTCCGGCAGGATGTGATCGTCAGCGTGCGGCGTCATCGAGCAGGAAGTCGGTGAACTGGAAACGCTCGTCGCGCAGCACCGATTCACCCTTGCGCAGGCGCAGCGGCGTGCCGAACAGCGGCCCGCCGAAACTCAGCGTGTGGAATTCGCCGCGCTCGCCGCAGGGGTCGACGCCGACGGGCAGCGCATCGAGCAGGGCACCGTCGAATGCCCGCCCGCAAAAGGCCGCATCGAGCTGCTGCGTGTCCACGCAGCACAGCATGGCCTGGTGGCCTTCGGCGACAAAGCGGCGCGACAGCGCGGCGGTGTCCTCGCCCCAGATCGGAAACACCGCACGCCATTCCGCTTTGCCCAACTGCCGCACGCGGTAGTCGCGCACGTCCTGCAGGAACAGGTCGCCGAACGCGCAGTGCCGCACGCGCGGCCAGCGCATGCGCGCCTCGGCCAGCGCGTTGGCGTGGGCTTCCTCATAGGCCTCGTTGGAACCGGGCCAGTCCATCTCGGCCACCACCAGCGGCAGGCCGAGCGCCGCGGCCTGGGCGTGGAGAATGTCGCGGCGCACGCCGTGCATGGCGATGCGCTCGTAGGTGCGGTTGACCGTGGTGAGCAGGGCGACCACCTGCCAGTGCGGGTCGGCGCGCAGCCGCTGCAAGGCCATCAGGCAGTCCTTGCCGCCGCTCCAGGCGAGCAGAATCGGAGTCGGAGTCATGTCGTCACTTTACGTGATCACCCTGCCCACGTGGCGTGGACGCCGCCGCTGTCAGGCTGGGGCGGATGACCGATTTCCTGCTTGACCTGTGGAGCCGCTCGCCGGCATTCCGGCTCGGCACGACCGCGGCATGGGCCCTGCTGGTGGCGATGGCGCTGCATCGCGCGATTCGCGCGCTGCTGTGGCGGCTCAGCACGCCCCACCCGATGGCCCGCGACATGCTGCGCTTCGCCCGCGCGCCGATGGGCTGGCTGGTGCCGCTGCTGGCGCTCGCCGTCGTGCTGCATGCGCGCGCCGAATCGCCCCTGCTGGCGCCGGTCTCGCTGCTCTCGCACGTGCTGGTGGTGGCGCTGATCAGCGTGGTCAGCTGGCTGGGCGTGCGCTGCGTGCAGGCGGCGCAGGCGTTCTTCGCGCGCCGCTTCCCGGTGGACGTCGCCGACAACCTGCATGCCCGGCGGGTGCTGACCCAGACGCGCGTGCTTGGCCGCACGGCGAATGTGCTGATCGTGCTGCTCGGCATGGCTGCGGCGCTGATGACGCTGCCGCTGGTGCGCCAGATCGGCGCCAGCCTGCTCGCCTCCGCCGGTCTGGCGGGGCTGGCGCTGGGGCTCGCCGCCAAGCCGGTGCTGAGCAACCTGATCGCCGGCGTGCAGATCGCGCTGGCCCAGCCGATCCGGCTGGACGACGTGGTGATCATCGAGGGCGAATGGGGCCGCATCGAGGAGATCACCGGCACCTACGTGGTGGTGCGCCTGTGGGACGAGCGGCGGCTGGTGGTGCCGCTGAACTGGTTCATCGAGCACCCGTTCCAGAACTGGACGCGCAGCAGCGCGCAGATCGTCGGCAGCGTCTTTGTGTGGCTGGACTACCGCGTGCCGATGCCGGCGCTGCGCGAGGAACTGACGCGGCTGTGCCGCGAGGCGCCCGAGTGGGACGGCCGCGTGTGCGTGCTGCAGGTGACCGAGGCCGGTGAGCGCGCCATGCAGGTTCGCGCGCTGGTCAGTTCGGCGGATTCGGGACGCAACTGGGACCTGCGCTGCCGCGTGCGCGAGGGCCTGCTGGCCTTCGTGCAGGCCAATTTTCCACAGGCCCTGCCGCGCTGGCGCGGCCAGTGCTCCGAGCCGGCAGAGGCCCCGGGCGAGGCCGCCGGCAGCGCGGTGCGCCATCCCCCGCCGCCGCAGCGCAGCCCGCATCCGGAAGACGGCGCCGCGGCGCCGTTGCCCACGCCCGACGGCGCAGGCTGAGCGACCACGGCGGCCACGGTCACAACCGCCCAAAGTCAAGGGCGCGCGCGCATCGACAGTGCGCCAACCCAGCCGCTATAAAGGTCGCTCCGGGTAGGGGTAGTGCGGTGAGCGAAGAGATCCTGATCAATGTGACGCCGCGGGAAACCCGTGTCGGCATCGTCGAGAACGGCATGCTGCAGGAGGTGCACGTGGAGCGCGCCTCGCGGCGCGGCTACGTGGGCAACATCTACAAGGGCCGGGTGCAGCGGGTGATGCCCGGCATGCAGGCGGTGTTCGTCGACATCGGGCTGGATCGCGCGGCCTTCCTGCACGCCTCGGACATCATCCGGCCGGCGATCCCCGGCGTCGAAGGCGAGGCCAATGGCAACGGCCACGTGCCCTCGATCAGCGAGCTGGTGCACGAGGGCCAGGAGATCGTGGTGCAGGTGGTGAAGGATCCCATCAGCACCAAGGGCGCGCGGCTCTCCACCCATATCTCGATTCCCTCGCGCTACCTGGTGCTGCTGCCGTACGCGCGCACGCTGGGCATTTCCGCGCGCATCGAGGACGAGGCCGAGCGCCAGCGCCTGAAGGACGTGCTCAATCCGCTGATCGGCGAGGACGTGCCCGGCACGCCGCGGCTGGGCTACATCGTGCGCACCAATGCCGAGGGGCAGTCGGCCGAGTCGCTGGCCTTCGACGTGACCTACCTCGGCAAGGTGTGGCGGGTGGTGCAGGAAAACATCGTCAAGGCGAAAGTGGGCGAGCGCGTGTACGAGGAGCTGTCGCTGCCGCTGCGCAGCCTGCGCGACGCGCTCAACGAAACCATCGAGAAGGTGCGCGTGGATTCGCGCGAGACCTTCGAGAAGGTGGTCAAGTTCGTGCACAAGTTCATGCCCAGCCTGGACGACCGCATCGAGCACTACGACGGCGAGCGTCCGATCTTCGACCTCTACGGGGTGGAGGACGAGATCCAGCGCGCGCTGAAGAAGGAGGTGCCGCTGAAATCCGGTGGCTACCTGATCGTCGACCAGACCGAGGCGATGACCACCATCGACGTCAACACCGGCGGCTACCTCGGCACGCGCAACCTGGAGGAGACGGTCTACCGCACCAACCTCGAGGCGGCGCAGGCGGCGGCGCGCCAGCTGCGCCTGCGCAACCTGGGCGGCATCATCATCATCGACTTCATCGACATGACCGACGAGGAGCACAAGCGCCAGGTCATCCGCATGCTGGAGAAGGGCCTCGCCCGCGACCACGCCAAGACCACGGTGTACCCGATGTCGGCGCTGGGCCTGGTGGAGATGACCCGCAAGCGCACCACCGAAAGCCTGGAGCGCCAGCTGTGCGAGCCGTGCCCGGCCTGCGCGGGCCGCGGCACGCTGAAGACCGCCGAGACGGTGACCTACGAGATCTTCCGCGAGATCACCCGCGCGGTGCGCCAGTTCAACGCGGCCAAGCTGCTGGTGATGGCCAGCCCGCCGGTGGTTAACCGCATCCTCGAAGAGGAGTCCACCGCGGTAGCCGAACTGGAGGAGTTCATCTCCAAAAGCATACGCTTCCAGGCTGAAGAGCATTATTCGCAGGAACAGTTCGATGTGGTTCTGCTGTAACCCGCCAGCCGTCGCGGTCCGCATCCGGTGAAACCCTCGTGGGCGAGACACGCGCACGCGCTGACGCGCGCGCTCGGCTGGACGGCGGGCGTCGCGCTGATCACGCTGGCCGTGATCGCGGCGCTGGCGCAGGTGCTGCTGCCCGAACTGGCGCAGCACCCGCAGTGGGTGGCCGCGCAGTTGAGCCAGCGCCTGCAGCGACCGGTGAGCTTCGACTCCATGCAGGGGCGCTGGACGCCGGCCGGTCCGAGCTTCGTGCTGCATGGCGTGACGCTGGGATCGGCCGAAGCGGGGCAGGCGCCGCTGACCATCCCGCAGGCGCAACTCTCGCTGGACTTCGGCGGCTGGCTGCTGCCGTCACGCCACCTGCTCAACCTGCGCGCGCGCGGCCTGCAGCTCGATCTCAGCCACGGCGATGACGGGCGTTGGACGATCCGCGGCATCGGCACCGCCGGCGGCGAGTCATCCGCACCGTTGTCGCTGGGCAAGCTGTCGCTGGACCTGTGGCTGGACGATCTGCGCATCGACGTCGCCGACCAGCCCACCGATCGCCATTACCAACTTCTCGCCGAGCAGCTGCGCGTGAGCCTGGATGCCGGCCGCGTGCGGCTCGGCGCGCGGCTGCGCCGTCCGGGCGCGGCGGGCGTCGTCCGCGCGGCGGGTCACTTCCGCGGCGACGGCAGCAGCGGCCGGGTGTGGCTGGCCGGTGACGATCTGGACCTGAAGGCCCTGCTGGGCGATGTGCGTTTGGCCGGCTATACGGCCGAGCGCGGCCGCGGTCATCTGGCGGCCTGGCTGGACTGGCGCGCCGGCAAGGTGGTGCGCAGCGTGCTGCAAGCCGAGCTGACCGATGTGTCCCTGCTGGGACCGGACGGCCATCGTGCCGAGGTGGCCGCGATCAAGGGCGTGGCCGAGATCCGCCAGAGCGTGGACGGCTACCGACTGGCCTGGGCTGGCGACAACGGCAGCGCGCTGGGCGCCGCGCTGCACCGGTCGTCTCCCGAGGCGTTTCGGCTGGGCGTGGCCGCGAGCCATCTGCAGCTGGCGCCGCTGGTGCCGTGGCTGGCACTCAAGCCCGACCTGCCGCCGGCGCTGGCGCAGTGGCTGGGCGCCGGCAAGCCGCGCGGCGAAATCGCCAGCGCCGACCTGCAGTGGCAGCGTGGCGCGGGCCTGCTGCGGCTGCAGGCCCGCCTGCAAGGCATAGGGATCGACCCGATCGGCGCCCTGCCGGGCATCGATGGTCTCGACGGCATCCTGCGCGGGGACGCACAGGCGATCACGCTGGAGCTGCCGCCGCAGGCCACGGTGCTGCGCCTGCCCCGCGCGTTCGATCAGCCGGTTCCCCTCACGCAGCTGAGCGCCCGCCTGGCCGCGTGGCACGACAGCGACGGCGGGCATGTCGGCGTGGACGCACTGGATCTGGCCGTTGCCGGGCTGTCCGGCCAGGTACGCGGCGAGGTGCTGCAGCCGGCCTCGGGCGGTGCGCCGGTGATGGACCTGTATGCGCGGATCGATCGCGCCGACATCGCGGCCGCCAAGCGGCTGTTGCCGCGCACGATGCCGGCCAAGACGCTGGCATGGCTCAATCGCGCGCTGGTCGGGGGGCAGATCGACGGCGGCGAGGCGCTGCTGCGCGGCAGCCTCGCCGACTGGCCGTTCCGCCACAACGAAGGGCGCTTCGAGGCCGGGCTGCACATCAGTGAACTGAGCCTCGATTACGCCCCGGAGTGGCCGCGCGCCGAGCATCTGGCCTTGCAGGCCAACTTCATCAACAACAGTCTGTTGGCGCAGGTCACCGGCGGCGAGGCGCTGGGGGTGAAGGTCGATCATGCGGTGGCGCTGATTCCCGAGTTCGGCGGCCCTCTGCTTGATCTCAACGCCAGCGGCAGCGGCAGTGGCGGCAGCCTGATGAACTTCGTCAGCCACAGCCCGATCGCCGCACGCGAGGCCGACACGCTGGCCAAGCTCAAGCTCGGCGGCAAGGGTGAATTCGATTTCCACCTGCAGCTGCCGCTCAAGCCCGAGGCCGAGCTGCAGCTCGACGGCACCGCCCAGCTCACCGACGCCGACCTTAGTGCGCCGGAGTGGAAGCTCCAGCTGGACGAGCTCAATGGCCCGCTGCAGTTCGACGCGCATGGCCTCACCGCCGGCCCGCTGCAGGCGGGCTTTCGCGGCCAGCCGTCCACCTTGCAGATGCGCCTGGCCGGCGCTACCGGCGATACCGATGTGATGCTCTCGGCCAGCCTCGACGGGCGCTACAGCCTCGCCGAGCTGGCGCAGGACCAACCCGCGATCGCCTGGCTGGGTGAAGCGTCGGCGGGGCGCAGCAGTATGCGCATCGGCTTTGATATCGCCCGCGACGCGACCGATGCGCCTTGGCATCAGACGCTCAGCGTCGATTCCACCTTGCAGGGCATCGCACTCAAGCTGCCCGCGCCGCTGGACAAGCCGGCGTCCCGTGCCGAGCAGCTGCATGTGAGCCTGCCGCTGCCCACCGCGGCGGCGGATCTGCGTATCTCGCTGGGCGACATCCTGCGGGCGCGCTTCCGCCTGCCCGGCGCCGGCGGCGAACCGCTCGGCGGCACGCTGGTGCTGGGCGACCGGATGCCCGACGCCGTGCCCGCGCAGGGGCTGCGCGTGCGCGGGCATACCGGGCGCCTCGACGTCAGCGGCTGGATCCAGCACGTGGTGGGAGGCAGCGACAGCGCCGGCGCCCCCACGCTGGAAAGCATCGACGTCAGCGCCGACCACGCCGAGTTGTTCGGCAGTGATTTCCCCGCGCTGCACATGCAGGTACAGCCCAAGGCCGGCGAGCTGAGCATCGACGCCGACGGCGCCACGCTGGCCGGCCACTTCCAGGTGCCCACCGACGAGCTGGCCAAGCGTGGCATTACGGCCCGGCTCAAGCGGCTGTACTGGCCCAGGGCCGAGGCAGCGAAAGATGCCAAGGGCAACAGCGTGCCCGACACCGGCCCCACGCCGGAACAGGCCGCGCGCACCGGCGTGCAACCCTCCAGCGTGCCTCCGCTGCATCTGCTGGTCGACGACTTGCGCCTGGGCGACGCGCGCCTGGGCGAGGCGCGACTGGAGAGCTGGCCTACCGCCAGCGGCATGCACATCGACCAGCTGCGCGCGCTGTCGCGCAGCGTGCAGATCACCGCGACGGGCAACTGGAACGGCACGCCGCAGGACAGCCACACCCACATGGCGATCGACTTTTCCGCCGAGGACATCGGCAAGATGCTCGGCGCGTTCGGCTATGACGGCCTGTTCGACGGCGGCCAGACGCGTGCGCATCTCGACGGCAGCTGGCCGGGCGGGCCTGCCGCTTTCACCCTGGCCAATCTCGAAGGCAAGCTGGAGGTGCACGTCACCGACGGACGCATCCCGGAGGCAAGCTCGCCGGGTGTGGGTCGCCTGCTGGGGCTTGTTTCGCTGGCCGAACTGCCGCGGCGTCTCACGCTGGATTTCGGCGACGTCTTCGGCAAGGGGCTGGGATTCGACAGCATCGACGGCACGTTCGATTTCGCCAACGGCAATGCCACCACGCAGAACCTCCGGCTGGTCGGGCCCGCGGCCGAGATCACCGTGACCGGCCGCACCGGCCTGCGCGCGCGCGACTACGACCAGCAGCTGCACGTGGTGCCGCATGTGGGCAACAGCCTGCCGGTGGTGGGGGCCGTGATGGGCGGGCCGGTCGGCGCGGCGGCCGGTCTGGCGGTGCAGACACTGCTGGGCAAGGGCCTGAACAAGGCCGCCAGCGCGCGCTATGTGATCACCGGCAGCTGGGACAAGCCGGTCATCACGCTGGTGGACAAGAAGGCTGCGCCGGTAGCGGCACCCGCCGCCCCGGCCGCACCGGCGGCCGCCCCGGCCGCGCCCGCCCCGGCCAC
>DASUJJ010000050.1:0-2033 GCA_036279335.1 Dyella sp. | reverse complement strand
GCCACGCTGGAAGCGCGTCTGCGACGCCAGCGCGGCGGCCGGCCGATCGACCGCCCGCACGGCCATCGCGGCCAGCGCGAGCGGGACTGAGCGGGCATGGGCATGCCGATCATGTTGTCAAAGCGCTATGTGCGTCTGTCCGTGCGGGTATTGATCGTTGTTTCACTGTGGAACTGCGTGGGCGCTTGGCTCGTGATAGCCGAGAACTATCCGCCCGCGATCGTGCTGGTCCCGGCGGGGATCATGCTGGTGCTGATCAGCGCACTGCCACGCGGTTCGAGGTCTCGCTAGCGCCATGGACAAGCCGGCTTCCGCCGACCTGAGCCGCTACGCCGCCCTCGACCAGCGCCTGCTCGCCGCCGTGCGCCCGATCCGCATCCTGCCCACCGTGGCGTGGCCGGCGGCGCTGGAGCGGCGGATGATCGATGCCTACATGGCTGGCCGGCTCAGCCTGCCCGAGGTGCGCTACACGCCGCCGGACCTCGCCGTCGCGCGCGCCGAGCTGGCGGCGATCGAACGCGAGGCCGGACATGAAGACCCGCTGGGCGAGTACCTGTGCCGCACCGCCGAATCCTGGCGGATCGCCGCCGAGTTGCTGGAGGCGGTAGGCACGGCACGCGTCACGGCCCCGTCGATCGTGCTGTACGGGCATCCGGGCGATTCCATCCCGGGCAGCCAAAAGAGCAACCTCGATGCCGCGCGCTATTTCGTCGAGCTGGCCGACGAGCTGGGTGCGGATCTGCTGGCCGACGACGTCACCGCCGACATCCCGGCCGAGACCCTGCGCGCCGATCTGGCGCAGGCGCTGGACGCGTTCTTCGGCTCCGGCATGATCGCCGTGGAGGTGGACCCGGAACTCACCGCCAAGGCCGCCGCCGGCGCCACCCGCATCCGCCTGCGCGGCGGCACCACCTTCAGCGAGTACGACCGCCACCAGCTGCTGGCACACGAGGCGTATGTGCATTCGCTCACCGCGCTCAACGGGCGCGCGCAGCCGCTGCTGGCCTCGCTGGCGCGCACCTCGCCGCGGGTCACCGCCACGCAGGAGGGCTTGGCCGTATTTGCCGAGCTGATGTCCGGCGCCATCGACATCTCGCGCCTGAAACGCATCAGCCTGCGCATCCTGGCGATCGACATGGCGCTGCGCGGAGCCGACTTCGTCGAGGTGTACCGCTTCTTCCTCGAACGCGGGCAGAGCGTGGCCGACAGCTTCCACTCGGCGCAGCGGGTGTTTCGCGGCGTGCCACTCACCGGCGGCGCCGTGTTCGCCAAGGACAATGTCTACCTCGCCGGCCTGCTCGCCGTGCACACGTTCTTCCGCTGGGCGTTGAAGCAGCGGCGCATGGACCTGCTGCGCCACCTGTTTGCCGGCAAGCTGGCGCTGCATGACGTGATCGCGCTGGAGCCGCATTTCGCCTCCGGCGCGATCGTGCCGCCGCGCTGGCTGCCGCCGTGGATGCAGCACGTGCACGGCCTGGCCGGCAAGCTCGCGTTCTCGCTGTTTGCCAACGGTATCCACATGGGGCGGGTGCAGGCCGAGGAGCTGTCGCTGGGCCTGTGACACCGCACGCTGCCGTGGCGCTGCACAGCGGGTGCTGCGGGGCGCGGTGCTACCATTTGGCCTCTTCGCACACCGGATCAACGACTCGCCCCATGTCCAATCCCCCCGAGGAACTCAAGCAGGCCGCGCTCGAATATCACCGGCTCGGCCGGCCCGGCAAGATCAAGGTCAGCGCGACCAAGGCGATGATTACCCAGCGCGATCTGGCGCTGGCCTACTCGCCCGGCGTGGCCTACGCCTGCGAGGCCATCGTGGAGGACCCCAACGCCGCCAGCGAGCTCACCGCGCGCGGCAACCTGGTGGCGGTGATCACCAACGGCACCGCAGTGCTGGGCCTGGGCGACATCGGCCCGCTGGCCGGCAAGCCGGTGATGGAAGGCAAGGGCGTGCTGTTCCAGAAGTTCGCCGGCATCGACGTGTTCGACATCGAGTTGAACGAGCGCGACCCGGACAAGCTGGTCGACATCATCGC
>DASUJJ010000049.1:0-3544 GCA_036279335.1 Dyella sp. | reverse complement strand
AATGTGGCTCTCGGGACACTCCCCACTGCCTCGCCGGCAGGATGGCGTCCGTTCTTAACCCCATGAATGGCCCACAGCGTAATGGCTGGGCCGGGTCAAGTCCAGCGGGGTCGGGCGCTGACGCGAAGGGCGGGGCCTTTCGTGTCGCAAACTGTCGTTCCACGGCACCGCCGACGGCTGGCAAGCGCTGGCCGGGCGGCAGACCTGTGCGCGAGTCGGCAATTTTTCGTGTTCGCGCGCGGTGCCGTGCGTGGCACGGCCGTTGCTTTGCCATGATGGCGTCTGCTGCCGGGGCGCGCGTGGGATACTCAAGCGGACTTGCCGATCAAGGCTGCTGCTGGCAACAACAGGGCCTTGCGGGACGGGCCCAAGTGAGGGGACATGATGGCAATCGAGAAGACGGCGGCGCGACGCGGAGCGGAACACCTGCGCCCAGCCCGCATGCGGATCGAGACCACGGTGCTGATGAGCCATGGTGATCAATCCCACCCCACCGAACTGGTCGACATTTCCGCCACCGGCCTGCTGGTGCGCCGCCCGCTGGGCTGGAAGGGCGAGCTCGCCGAGCCGTGGGTGCTGGACATGATCTTCGGCAACGACCTGCACATTCACCTGGAAGCGACGGTGGCGCGGATGTCCGATCACCACATCGGCTTCGTCTACTCGCGCATTCCCGAGAACAAGCAGGTGCCGCTGTGGAACCTGCTCGGCGGCTACGCCGACATCCTGGAGGAGTGGCGCAACTGATCGTGCGCTGCCGTCCACAGATGAAAACGCCCGCTTGTGCGGGCGTTTTCATATCCACCAGGTGTTTCCTCAGTGGGCCGTGGCGGCCACCTTCTTCTCGTCGCGCAGTTCGCGGCGCAGGATCTTGCCCACGTTGGTCTTGGGCAGGTCGCTGCGGAACTCGATGAACTTCGGCCGCTTGTAGCCGGTGAGGTTGGCGCGGCAGAACTCCTTCAGCGCGTCCTCGCTGAGGCTGGGGTCCTTGCGCACCACGAAAATCTTCACCACCTCGCCGGAGTGCTCGTCAGGCACGCCCACCGCAGCCACCTCGGCAACGCCTTCGTGCTGCATCACGATGTCCTCGACCTCGTTCGGGTACACGTTGAAGCCGGACACCAGGATCATGTCCTTCTTGCGGTCGACGATGTAGACGTAGCCGTTGGCGTCCATCCGCGCGATGTCGCCGGTGTGCAGCCAGCGCTCGGCGGTGAGCACCTTGGCCGTCTCGTCCGGGCGCTGCCAGTAGCCCTGCATCACCTGCGGGCCGCGCACCATCAGCTCGCCCGTCTCGCCGATCGGCAGCGGCTGGTTGTCTTCCGACCAGATCGCCACGTCGGTGGAGGGAATCGGCAGGCCGATCGAGCCGTTGTATTCCTTCAGATCGAGCGGGTTGATACACACGGCCGGCGCCGTTTCGGTGAGGCCGTAGGCTTCGGCGAGCGTGCAGCCGGTGACCTTCTTCCAGCGATCGGCCACCGCGCGCTGCACCGCCATGCCGCCACCCAGGCTCAGGTGCAGGCGCGAGAAATCCAGCTCGGCGAAGCCCGGCGTGTTGAGCAGGCCGTTGAACAGCGTGTTGACGCCGGTGATCGCGGTGAAGCGGGACTTGGCCAGCTCCTTGACGAAGCCGGGCATGTCGCGCGGGTTGGTGATCAGCCAGCTCAGGCCGCCCAGTCGCGTGAAGACGAGGCAGTTCGCCGTCAGCGAGAAGATGTGATACAGCGGCAGCGCCGTGATGATCACCTCCTGGCCCGGCTGGGTGTTCTGGCCGATCCACACGCCGGCCTGCAGCATGTTGGCGATCATGTTGCCGTGGCTGAGCATGGCGCCCTTGGCCACGCCGGTGGTGCCGCCGGTGTACTGCAGGAAGGCGAGATCCTCCTGGCCCAGCAGCACACGCGGCAGCGGGTGGCGCGCGCCGCGATCGAGCGCATCGGCAAAGCGCACGGCCTGGGGCAGGTCGAACTCCGGCACCATCTTCTTGACGTGCCTGGTGATGGTGTTGACCAGCATGCCCTTGAGGCCGCCGAGCAGGTCGCCGACGCCAGTGGTGACGATATGCTGCACGTGGGTTTCGGCCACCACCTGCTGCACGGTGGCGGCGAAGTTGTCCAGCACCACGATCGCCTTGGCGCCGGAATCCTCCAGCTGATGCTTGAGCTCGCGTGCGGTGTAGAGCGGGTTGGTGTTGACCACCACCAGGCCGGCGCGCAGCGCCCCGAACAGCGCGATGGGGTACTGCAGCACATTGGGCATCATGATCGCGATGCGATCGCCCTTGACGAGCTTGAGTTCACCGGTGAGATAGCCGGCGAAACGCGCGCTCATGGCATCGATTTCGCCGTAGCTGAGCTTCTTGCCGAAGCTGGCGAAGGCCGGGCGATCCTTGAACCGCCCGAAGGCTTCTTCCAGTACCGCAACGACCGACGCATAGGCGTCCATGTCGATCTGTGCGGGGACGCCATCCGGATAGTGGTCCAGCCACGGACGCTCGTTGCTCATGATGATCCTTGTGCTCCTTGAGAGAAGTTGATCGCTGCAGCGATCGGCCATCGACACGACGAGGCATTGGAGCATACGCTCGCGTATAGCGGCAAGCCGCGCCGCAGCGAGATCGAGGCCTTGTCGATGCATGTACGAAACGCCCTGCGGATGATCCTTCTGGCGATGGCTTGCACGCTCGTGATCGGGTGTCATCGCACGCCCGCCGAGGAGGCGGTGAGGCAGGCGGTCGCCGCCGCGGAGCAGGCCGCGGAGCACACCGATGCCGGCGCATTTGCCGATCACCTGACCGACGATTTCACCGGCAATGCCGGCGACGCGGATCGCACCCAGCTCACCCGGCTTCTACAGCTCGCGCACCTGCGCCAAGAGAGCATCCACGTGCTGATGGGGCCGGTGACGGTGGAGCCGCGCGGCGACCGTTTCGTGGCCAGTTTCACGGTGACGCTGAGCAGCGGCGGTCGGCTGCTGCCCGAGGACATGGGCGTGTACGACGTGGAGAGCGCGTGGCGCCGCGAGGGCGGCGAGTGGGTGTGCTATTCGGCGACGTGGAAGCGGCCGCTGTAGCTGGGTCGCGGTTGCCATCCGCGCAAAGAAAAACGCCGCCCTGGGGCGGCGTTTTTCATGGGGTTGCCAATTCAGCCTGTGAATACTCGTACCGAGGCTGTCCTTCGACTTCGCTACGCTACGCTCAGGACGAACGGTGGGTTCCGACGGTTCACGGTGCTGATCAACAGGCGCAAGCCGTTCAGGCCGCCTTCTTGCCCGCCAGCTGGCGCAGCACGTACTGCAGGATGCCGCCGTGACGGAAGAACTCGCGCTCCTTCGGGGTGAGCAGCATCACGTGCACGGCAAAGGTCTTGGTGCTGCCGTCGGCCGCGGTGGCGACCACGGTGGCTTCCTTCGACTCGCCGCCCTTCAGGCCGGTGATGTCGAAGGTCTCTTTGCCGGTGAGGCCGAGCGACTGCGCGTTCTCGCCGTTCTTGAACACGCACGGCAGCACGCCCATGCCCACCAGGTTGGAGCGGTGGATGCG
>DASUJJ010000048.1:0-5342 GCA_036279335.1 Dyella sp. | reverse complement strand
CAACGAAGAGGCTACGCGCAACTTCATGATGGGGTTGTGGCCTTTCATCGAGCGCTTCCCGAGCTACATGGCGCTGAACCTGCTGAAGACCCGCTACGGCCGCAGCCGCGGCGACAACATGGCCAGGCGCTGGCTGGTGCGCAACATCCGGGTGGAGCAGAACCATGACGAGTACTGGCTCAACTGGGCCGAGGGGGCCGGCATGCCGCGCAGCCGGCTGCTCGGCGAGGCGCCGCCGCCGGGCACCGACGGCCTGACCCGCTGGTGCGAGGACATCTGCGCCCGCGGCAGCCTGGCCGCCGGCATGGTGGCCACCAACTACGCCATCGAGGGGGTGACCGGCGAGTGGTCGCAGATGATCTACGACAGCACGAAGTACCGGGAAAGCTTTGATCCGTCGGAACGTACGGCCGCATTAAAGTGGTTGCACCTGCATGCCGCTTATGACGACACTCACCCGTGGGAGGCGCTGGAGATCATCTGCACGCTCATGGGATCGAACCCATCGGCCGATGACGTGGCGCACCTCACCGAATGCATCAAGCGCAGCTATACCAGCATGATCCTGCTGGGCGATCGATGCATCCAGAACTGCCCGGACCGGCGGGCGCTGAGCGAAGCTGCGGCGTAAGGAATTGCCGCAGAAGGGGAACTGGAACGGCGGACACGGGTTGGTGTTCTTCAGCAAACAGGCATGCAATGCGTTTCGTCGGTAACAGTCTCCATGTGCAGCGGTCCCTGTCACGGCGCCTGATGCCGCTGGCCTACGCGCTGGCGTCGGCGGTGGTGCTGATCATGGCCATGACCTGGGGCGTGCTGCAGGTTCAGGTGACTCTCGCTGGTTTCCTCAACAGCGAGAGCATCTGGTCGAAGGCCCAGAAGCAGGCCGTGATCGACCTCAACAACTATGCCATCAGCGGCGCGCCGGACGACCTGGCGAGCTTCCGCCGCAACTTCGACCTGCTCGAGGGCGACCGCTGGGGCCGCGATGCGATCGCCTCGGGCGATTACGACAAGGCTGAGGTCAACGAGGTGTTCCGCCGCGGCAACATCATGCCGGCGGCGCAGGACGGCATGATCTTCCTGCTGAGCCACTTCACCGGCGCGCCGCATATGCAGGCCTCGCTGGATGCCTGGCGCTCCACCGATGCGCCCATCGCCGAGCTCGGCCGCCTGGCCGATCAGCTGCAACGCGACTTCGCCGCGGGTGAGGTGACTCCTGAAGTGTCCGCGCAGGCGCGCGCGCGCATCAACGCGCTCAATGAATACATGCAGCCACGCACCGAGCGCTTTTCGGTGGAGATGGTCAACGGCGCCGTCTGGGCCGGGCAGCTGCTGTTCTGGTGCGTGATCGGCGCCTTCGCGCTGGCCGCCGGGCTGTGGATGTGGATGGCCCGGCGCATCGTCGAGAGCATCCGCGGCAGCGAGGAGCGCTACCGGCTGCTGTTTGACAGCGCGGGCGACGCCATCGTGATGGTCGATCGCGGCACCGGCCGCATTCTGGATGCCAACCGCACCGCCGCCGCCTGGACCGGCCGCAGCGAGGGCGAACTGGTGGGCAAGGACTTCTCGACGCTGTTCGCGCATGACCCGCTGGACGTAGACAGCACGCTGGCGCTGCCGGCCAATCATCGCGGCGACGTGGCGCTCACCGCGCTGCTCGATGGCGACGGCAAGGTGCGCCCGGTGGAAACGCGCAGTTCGCTGGCGCGCTGGGGCGATACCGAGATCAGCCAGGCGATCGTGCGCGACGTGTCCGAGCGGGTGGCGATGGAGCGCGAACGGCGCGTGGCGGCCAAGGCGCTGAGCAGCATCGCCGAGGGCGTGATCATCGCCGACGCCGATCGCCGCGTGGTCACGGTCAACGCCGCGCACGTGGAAATCACCGGATTCACGGTGCAGGCGCTGCAGGGCCTGCGCTTCGACGACACCCGCTGCATGCCCGACGACAAGCCGCTGCCGGCCAGCGTGTGGCGCTCGATCGAGCTGGGGGGCAACTGGCGCGGCGAGGTGAAGAGCCGCCGCCGCGACGGCAGCAGCTATCCCGAACTGCTCAGCATCAGCGCGATCCGCGACGACGCCGGCCAAGTGCTGCACTACGTGGCGGTGTTCACCAACATCACCACCACCAAGGCCGACCAGCGCCGGCTGGAGCATCTGGCCACGCACGATCCGCTGACCGGGCTGGCCAACCGCGCCGAGTTCGAGCGCCGCTGTTCGTCGGCGCTGGAGCAGGCCTCGCGGGCCAGACGCTGCGTGGCGGTGCTGTTCATCGACCTGGACGCGTTCAAGATCGTCAACGACAGCTACAGCCACGCCATCGGTGATCGCCTGCTGGCCAAGGTGGCCGAGCGCATCAACGCGGAGCTGGCCGAAGGCGACGTCGCCGGCCGCATCGGTGGCGACGAGTTCACCGCGCTGGTCACCGCCATCGACACCCGCGACGGCGCCGCCGGCATCGCCAGTCGCCTGCTCGCCGCGCTGGCGGCGCCGATCGCGGTGGACGACTACGAGATCGTGCTCAGCGCCAGCATCGGCATCGCCAGCTATCCGCTGGACGGGGAGACGCCGGCCGCGCTGATCGCCAACGCGGACGCGGCGATGTATGCGGCCAAGAGCGAGGAGCGCAACGCGTTCCGCTTCTACTCGCCGATCATGCAGGCGGACGCGCGCAAGCGCCTGCAACTGGCATCCGAGCTGCGCCAGGCGCTGGCCAACGACGAGTTCCGGCTGGTGTTCCAGCCCAGCCTGGAGCTGCGCACCGGTCGCATCCTCGCCGTGGAGGCGCTGCTGCGCTGGCAGCATCCCAAGCGCGGGCTGGTGATGCCGGACAACTTCATCCCGATGGCCGAGAGCCTGGGCCTGATCCGTGGCATCGACGAATGGGTGCTGCGCGCTGCCTGTGCGTGGATCCGCCAGTGGGATCGCGAGCACATCGCGCCCATCCGCGTGGCGGTGAACGTGTCCGCCAGCTGGTTCGGCCACCCGGCTTTCATCGAGGGCCTGCACACCGCCCTGCGCGACTACCAGGTGGATCCCAAGCGCCTGCTGCTGGAGATCACCGAGAGCGCCATCCTGCGCCTGGGCGAAGGCACGCAGCGCACCATGTACGCGCTGCACACCATGGGCGTGGGCGTGGCGATCGATGACTTCGGCACCGGCTATTCCTCGCTGGCCTACCTCAAGCTGCCGGCGGTGGTCTGTCTGAAGATCGATCGCACCTTCATCAGCGGCCTGCCGCACAGCGCGGACGATGTGGCCATCGTCGAGGCGATCCTGGCCATGACCAAGAGCCTCAAGCTCTACGCCATCGCCGAGGGCATCGAGGACGAGGAGCAGCACGAATTCCTGCTCAAGGCCGGCTGCGAGGAAGGGCAGGGCTATCTCTACGCCCGCCCGCTGGAAGTGCCCGACCTGCTGCGCATGCTCAAGTCCGGCGGCGGCAATCCGCCGACCCGGCTACGCCTGGTGCAACCGCCGCGCGCGGGCTGAGCCTCTTGCGCTGACCAGGCTGTCGCGACTGAAGTCGCTCCCACAGAGCCAATGAACTTGTAGGAGGGGCTTCAGTCCCGATGCCTTGATGAGGGCAGGGTGGGTCGCGACTGAAGTTGCTCCAACACAGGCGGCGAGTTCCAGATTGCGTGTGGGAGGGGCTTCAGCCCCGACACCCCGCCATCACCGCTGCTGCGCCTGGGCCAGGGCCGTCTCGGTCTGGTAGAGCTCGGGCATCAGCTTGCGCAGCGCGGCGACCTTGGGGGCGTCGTTGTAGACGATGTACGGGTCGTTCGGGTGGGTGCGGTAGTAGTCCTGGTGGTAGCCCTCGGCCATGTAGAACGCCGGCAGCGGTTCCACCTTGGTCACGATGGGCGCGTCATAGACCTTGGCCGCATCCAGCTGGCGGATATAGGCCTGCGCCACGGCGCGCTGGGCGTCGCTGGTGGTGAAGATTTCCGAGCGGTACTGGGTGCCGTGATCCGGGCCCTGCCGGTTGAGCTGGGTCGGGTCGTGTGCCACTGCAAAGAACACCTGCAGCAGCGTGCCGTAGCTGACCTGACGCGGGTCGTAGACGATCTTCACCGCCTCGGCGTGGCCGGTGTCGCCGTCGGACACGCGGTAGTACCTGGCGGTGTCGGCGCTGCCGCCGGCGTAGCCGGCCCACACCTGCTTGACGCCCTTGACGTGCTCGAACACCGCCTGCAGGCCCCAGAAGCAGCCGCCAGCCAGCACCGCCACCTGGTCACCGGGTGTGGTCACGGCAGGGTCGCTGACCGGTGCGGGAATCATCGCCCCGTCGCGGGTCGCCGGCGATGCGCTGCACGCGCCCACGGCAAGCGCGAGCAGGCTGGCACCCAGGCAAAGCAGGAGGGAAGAACGGTTCGGTGATGACATGACGTGTCTCCGTGGGAGGGAGCCGGAAGTAGCGCGTTCTTTGTAATTACGCGGCCGCGCGGCCGCAGGATGCACGCGCCGCGTTCATGGTGTTGTTCGCTGCGGCCATGGTTGCGGTTACGCGCGCAGGCGGGTGCTATGGTCTGAGGCCCTGATCCTGCAAGCGTGCGCATGCAACCGGAGATCGATCTCGCAGCCTATGTCCGACGCATCGGCCTGTTGCAGCCCCCGCGCCCGGACCTGGCGACGGTGCAGGCGATCGTGCGCGCCCATGTCGCGGCGATTGCGTTCGAGAACATCGACACCTTGATGGGCAAGCCGATCGACCTCGATCCGCTGGCAATCGAGGACAAGCTGGTGCACCGCGGTCGCGGCGGCTACTGCTTCGAGCACAACCGGCTGCTGGCCGAGGTGCTGCGCGCGCTGGGGCTCACGGTGGCCGAGCTGATCGCGCGGGTGCAGTGGAACCGCCCCGAGGATGCCTCCACGGCGCAGACGCACATGGTGTTGCTGGTCACGCTGGACGGCGAACGCTGGCTGGTCGACGCAGGGTTTGGCGGGTTGACCCTGAGCAGCGCGCTGCGCCTGCAGCCGGGAATGGAACAGCTCACCCCGCACGAGCCGTATCGCCTGCTGCACGCCGACGGCGAGTGGCGGCTGCAGGCCAAGGTTGGCGGGCAGTGGCGCGCGCTGTACCGGTTCACGCTGCAGCCGTGCGAACCGGTGGATTTCGTGGTCGCCAACCACTACGTGGCCACCCACCCGGATTCGCCGTTCACCCGCGAACTGATGGTGGCGCGCACCGCGCCGGATGTGCGGCTGGCGCTGCGCAACCGCGACTTCGCCATGCACCATCGCGATGGCGGCAGCGAGCGTTACACGCTGGCCAGCGCCCGCGAGATCCGCGGCGTGCTGGAGCGGCACTTCATGCTGGTGCTGCCGGCGCATCCGGC
>DASUJJ010000047.1:0-4515 GCA_036279335.1 Dyella sp. | reverse complement strand
TTCTTCAGGTGGAACTCCACCGTGTCGCCCTGGCGCACGCGGATGAAGCTGCCCGGCACGGTGCCGCCGAAGGTCCAGTAGGTGTAGCTGACGCCCTCGGAGATCGGCATCTCCTTCTCGATCACTTCCAGGTCGACGATGACCTTGGCCGGATAGTTGCGATGGATCGGCGGCGGCACGTTCGGCGGGCTGGTCAGCACCGCGTGGATCGGTTCTCCCTGCGGTGGGCCGAAGTCGCCCGGATCGGTGGCCGCCGCCGTCGCGGCGGTGGGCGGTGCAGCGGTTCCCGCGCTGGCCGTGGCCTCGGGCTTACCCGAGCAGGCGGCGATCGCCAACACGCTGGCCGCAACCAGCAACGTGCGCAACATCCTCGACATGGTCCTTCCCCTTGGTGTCCGTACGGGCAGGTTAGGGCCGCGTCTTCCGGCACGCCTGACGCAGATCAGCCTAGCTCAGCAAACACCTGCCGTGCGACAAGCCGCCACGTCGGCTCAGCCGGGCTTGCCGTCCGCGCGCGGGGTCAGGTAGATCCACGCCGAGCGCAGCACCCACGGTGCGAAGGCGAGCAGCCAGCCGGTGGCGGCGAGCACCAGCCAGCGGTAACTGTCCGCCCTCGTCTCGGCAAACACGCGCAGCAGCACCACGCCCTGCAGCAGGGCGAAGCACGCCCACGGCAGCGCGCCCATCTGCAGCGGCCGGCCGGAATGCCCCTGGGTCACCCGCGTCACCATCGCCACCAGCATCGAGCCGAAGTAGCCGATGGTCAGCACGTGCAGCGGTGCCAGCCCAAGCACCATCCGCCCGCTTGCCAGCAGCCACGTGCTTTGCCATGCATACAGCGCGAACGCCAGCGGCAGCCAGGCGAACGCCAGATGCAGCGCCAGCAGCAGGCCGGGCCGACGCGCCTTCCACGGTTGCCACATCAGCGCATGCGTGCCGAACAGCAGCGCCAGCGGCGCGTCGGCCAGCCAGCGCCACGCGTTGGCGGCAGTCATCTCAAGCAGCACGTGCGCGGCCAGCAGCGCCCACGCCAGCGGCAGGCTCCAGCCCGGCCGCCACGGGCGATAGCCGGCGATCACGTTGCCGCTGAAGAACGGAATCATCCGGTGGCACACGCTGAAGTAGATCGGCAGCAGCAGGCCAAATACGCCGAGCCGGATCGCCAGGGTCATCGCGGCCGCTGGTCCGCCGAACAAGGCCGTGAGCGCGGCGGCCAGACCGACGCATCCCGTCGCTACGGCGGCCAGACACGACCACGCGTGCGCCTGTCGCGCCGCCGATGCCCGCAGCAACTGCGCCAGCGTCACCAGCGTGATCAGGTAGCCCGCGGCGATCAGCAGCACGCCTGCGCGCAGCAGTGCGAGGCTGCCGAGCAGGCCGACGTGCGCCAGCAGGTAGCCGCCGAACACCGTGCCTGCCACCGGCACGTATCGCATGCGCCCAAGTGCGGGCCGATCCAGCCAGCGCGGAAACACGGTGAGCAGAAAGCCGAACATGAAGAGCGGCAGCATGCCGTACACCGTCAGCAGCGCATGCCCCCACGCCGGTGGCACCGGCGGCTGCGGCCAGTGCATCCAGCCGTAGCGCAGCGACGCCAGCTGCAGTGTCCACCACGTCATGCTGGTGAGCACCGCGCAGGCACCGGCGAAAAACAGCAGCCGATGCGGCGCCTGGGCAAGGATGTCCGGTACGCGCAGCAGCGGCGATGGAGTGGCAACGGTATCGCGCATGGCGGCACTCGCAGGAAGGAGGAAACGCCATGCTGGAGAGGATGGCGCACCGCCGCCCTGACCTGGGTCACCCGCACTCTCGCGCCGGCCTCGCCGCAACATCACCGCAAGCATCCAGCCCTCACCCAACCCCTGATCACGGCGGGGGCAGGCCCTCTCCCCGGCGGGAGAGGACTTCAAGCGCACGCGAGTCGTCGACTCTTCTCGCCGCCGGGAAGAGATTCAAGGCGAGCGCGATGTTGTGCTCCCTCTCCCAGCCCGGGAGAGGGTCGGGGTGAGGGGCGCTACGGCGCCCGATGGCAAACCGCGTGACGCACGACAACGCGTCGTGTCATGGGTGATCAACGCCGGTGGGGCGCCAAGGGCCGGTTCAATCCGCCCGCAGGTTCTGCCCGATCTTTTCCAGCCCCTTCACGTCGAGCAATTCCAGCTCGCGGCCGTCGATGCCAATCAGGTTCTGGCTGCGGAAGCGAGTGAGCACGCGGCTCACCGTCTCCGACGCCAGGCGCAGGTAGTTGGCGATGTCGCCGCGCGACATGCTGAGCGTGAAGCGCGTGCCGGAGAAGCCGCGCGCCGCGTAGCGGCTGCCGAGGTCGCACAGGAACGCGGCCATGCGTTCGTCCGCGCTGTGGTCGCCGGCGAGCTGGCTGGCGGTGCCCAGCTCCTTGCTGAGCAGCCGGAACAGGTGCTGCTGCACCGCCGGCATGCGCGCCGCCAGCGCGCTCATGGCGGGGAACGAGAAGCGGCAGAACTGGGTGTTCTCCAACGCCACCGCGTCGCACGGGAAGTGCTCCGGATAAATCGCATTGAGGCCGATCACCTCGCCGGGCAGGTAGAAGCCCAGCACCTGCTCGCGGCCTTCCTTGTCGACCAGGCAGGTTTTCACCGTGCCGGCGCGCACCGCGAAGATGGCGCGGAAGGGATCACCGGTGCGGAATACGTGGTCGCCGGCCCGGTACGGCCCGACGTGTTCCACCAGACAGTGCAGCGCCTCCAGCTCGGGCTTGCCGTAGCCCACCGCGATGCAGGCGCTGGCAAAGGCACAGGTACGGCAGAAGTGGACGGCGTCGCCGTCGTCGGCGATCGGGCTGGGCGGATCGGGCAGGCGTCCTGCCGGAGAACTGGAGCGCATCGTGGGTGACAACCGGTGGCGTGGGTCAGATCGCGCGCGAGTAGCGTGCTTGTGACGTGCTGTCGTCGAGGTACGCATCAAAGCACATCGCGATAATACGCAACAGCAGGCGTCCGCGCGAAGTCACCCGGATCACGCGGTCATCCAGCGTCACCAGACCATCCTCGGCCAGCGTGCGCAGCCGCTCCAGCGCCTGCGCGAAATAGGTCTCGAACAGCAGTCGGTGGCGCTCGCCGAAGCCGGCCATGTCCAGCTCGCCGTGGCACATCAGCTCGCTGATGGCGGCGCGGCGGATCACGTCGTCCTCGTCCAGCCGCAGGCCGCGGGCCACCGGCAGGCGGCCGGCATCCAGCGCGGCGTAGTAGCCGGTGAGGTCGCGCGCGTTCTGGCTGTAGCTGTCGCCGATGCGGCCGATCGCGCTTACGCCCAGCCCCACGATGTCGCAGTCGCCATGCGTGGAGTAACCCTGGAAATTGCGCTGCAGCCGGCCGGCGCGCTGCGCCCGCGCCAGCTCGTCGTCGCTGCGGGCGAAGTGGTCCATGCCGATGTAGACGTAGCCGGCGGCGGTGAGCCGCTCCAGCGCGCGGCCGAACAGCGCCAGCCGCGTTGCCGGGTCGGGCAGTTCGTTCGCCTCGATCTGCTGCTGTGCCTTGAACATCGCCGGCAGGTGCGCGTAGCCGTAGACCGCCACGCGATCCGGCGCCAGCGCGATCACCTCGGTAAGCGTGCGGTCAAAGCCGCCCAGCGTCTGCCGCGGCAGGCCGTAGATCAGATCCACGCTGGCCGAGACGAAGCCGGCCTCGCCCGCGGCATGCAGCACTTCGGCGGTCTGCGCCACGCTCTGGATGCGGTTCACCGCTGCCTGCACGGCGGGATCGAAATCCTGGATGCCCACCGAGATGCGGTTGAAGCCCAGCTCGCCGAGGCCGCGGATGTAAGCCGCATCGGCAAATCGCGGGTCGATTTCGATGCCATATTCGCGGCGGTTGTCGTGGGCAAAGCTGAAATGCCGCGCCAGCGACTCCACCAGTTCGCGCATGCGCGGCAGGTCGAGAAAGTTCGGCGTGCCGCCGCCGAAATGCAGCTGGCGCACCGGACGGTCACGGTCCAGCAGCGGCGCGACCAGCTCGATCTCGCGCACCAGCCGCTCCAGGTAACGATCCGCCTTGCCCACCTCGCGCGTGATCACCCGGTTGCAGCCGCAGTAAAAGCACGGGCTCATGCAGAACGGCACGTGCACGTACAGCGACAGCGGGCGCGGGATCGGCTCCTCGTTGGAGTCGCGAATCGACCTGCGCAGCGCGGTTTCGTCGAAGTCGCTGCGAAACTGTGGCGCGGTCGGATAGCTGGTGTAGCGCGGACCGTTGACGTCGTAGCGGGCGATCAGCGCGGCGTCGAAGGTGGGCGGTTCGATGGGGGCGGCGATGGTTTCCATGCCGCGCACTGTCGCCCGGGCCTGTGCGCCTCGCCCTGACCGAGATCAGGCGCCGAGCACGCCGCCGTGCATGGCGTTGATTGGTGGCCCGCCAGCAACCGCATTGAGCCCGGCAAGCCTTGTGCTGCATGAGTTGCGGCTTAGAGCGTGCTGCATCTGACTCACAATCTGACTCACTTTCCGCGCCGTGACTCTCTTTGCCAGGACGAGGGTGCTCG
>DASUJJ010000046.1:0-8518 GCA_036279335.1 Dyella sp. | reverse complement strand
AGGCCACTTCCAGCTCGGTCAGGTTGTGCGAGATGACCACGCCGGAGGTCTTGCCGGCCGGGGACTTGTCCTGGTTGAGGAAGTGCAGCGGCACATTCACGCGCACCGCCTCGTTCTCGTTGATGCGCAGGAAGTCCATGTGCAGCATCTGCTGCTTGTACGGATGCTTCTGCCAGTCACGCACCAGCACCTTCTGCACGGTGCCATCGATGTTCAGGTCGAGCACGGAGGAGAAGAACCACTCGTGCTTGGCGGCGAGCAGGACCGTGTTGTGCTCGATCTGGATGCTCTGCGGCGGCTGCTTGCCACCGTAGACGACGGCGGGCACGAACAGCGCACGACGCAGGCGGCGGCTCGCACCTTTCCCCTCGTCCTTGCGGCTCTCGGCCTTGATTTCATGGGTCTTGGACATTGGTTTACTACCTTGGTTTGGAAACGCCGCCTTGCGACGACGAAATGACTTTCCCGCGACCAGGAAAGTCGGTTTTCAGAAAGCGGTACCGCCTTGCGGCGAGCTCCGCTCTCCGTGAATCAATCCACGTACAGCGAACTCACCGACTCGCCGAAGGCGATGCGGCGGATGGTTTCGGCCAGCAGCTCGGCGACCGAGAGCTGACGGATCTTGGGGCATGCCAGCGCATCGGCGCGCAGCGGCAAGGTGTTGGTCACCACCAGCTGGTCGAGCTGGGAGCCCTCGATGTTGCGGATGGCCGCGCCCGAGAGCACCGGGTGCACGCAGTACGCCACCACCTTGCGCGCGCCGCGCTCCTTGAGGGCCGCGGCGGCGGCGCACAGCGTGCCAGCGGTATCGACGATGTCGTCGACCAGCACGCAGGTCTTGCCGTCGACGTCGCCGATGATGTTCATCACCGTGGCCACGTTGGCCTTGGGGCGGCGCTTGTCGATGATCGCCAGGTCCGCGTCGTCCAGCCGCTTGGCCAGCGCGCGGGCGCGCACCACGCCGCCGACGTCCGGACTCACCACGATCAGGTCGTCCATCGAGTGGTTGCGCCAGATGTCCGCCAGCAGCACCGGCGAGGCGTAGACGTTGTCCACCGGGATATCGAAGAAGCCCTGGATCTGGTCGGCGTGCAGGTCGACCGTGAGCACGCGGTCCACGCCCACGGTGCCGATCAGCTGCGCCACCATCTTCGCGGTGATCGGCACGCGTGCCGAACGCGGACGGCGATCCTGGCGGGCGTAACCGAAGTATGGAATCACCGCGGTGACGCTGGATGCCGAGGCGCGCTTGAGCGCATCGACCAGGGTGAGCAGCTCGAACAGGTTTTCCGCGCTCGGCGCGCCGGTCGGCTGGATCACGAACACTTCCTGCCGGCGCACGTTCTCCTCGATCTCGATCTGCACCTCGCCGTCGCTGAAGGTGCCCACCAGCGCCTTGCCCAACGGCATGCCCAGGCGGTGCGCCACATCCTCGGCCAGTGCGCGGTGCGCATTGCCGGTAAAGAGCATCGGGCTGGACGTATCCACTGACATTCCTCTCGACCTTCGGCGTTCGGGTTGGATGGCTGGGGCGGCAGGATTCGAACCTGCGCATGCGGGAATCAAAATCCCGTGCCTTAACCAGCTTGGCGACGCCCCAGAATTACGTTGTGTGCAACACCTGCTGCAGCCGAGTCGCCCCCTGGAAACGCGCCAGTGAGCGATGCAGCATGGAACGATCCGCTCCTGCAGCGACCTGCGCGCTCCATGCCTCCGGGCAGCTTGCGGCAATGGAAACCGCCCGCAGCGCCGATGGCGTCTCGAGAAACACGCATCCGCCGCTGCCGGAAAGCCTGGCCCGCCCGAAACCGCCGAGCCAATCGAGGGCCTCAGCGACGCGCGGATGACGCGCACGCACGACCGGCTCGAAAGCGTTCTCGGCTGTTTCGCCCGAAACAAAGGATGAAATTGTCGCCCGGGGCGCATTTCGTGTCAATTCAGGCGCTTGAAACAGCGCCGCGGTGGGCACGTGCTCGCGCGGATCGAGCACCACATAGTGACGCCGCGGCAGCGCCAGCGGCTGCAGCTGCTCGCCGATACCCTCGGCCCACGCCGACCGCCCGCGCACGAAGACCGGCACGTCGGCGCCGAGCTGGCGGCCGAGCTCGGCCAGCGCGTTTTCGTCCAGACCGGCACGCCACAGGTGGTTGAGTGCCACCAGCACGGTGGCCGCATCGGAGCTGCCGCCACCCAATCCGCCGCCCATCGGGATGCGCTTGTCGATGGCGATGTCGGCCCCCGGCGTGACGCCGGCCCGAGATTGCAACAGGCGGGCGGCACGCACGGTGATGTCGTCGTCTGCGGGCACGCCGGGCAACTCACCGCAACGCTCGATCCGGCCGTCGGCGCGCACCCGCAGGCGCAGCTCGTCGCCCCAGTCGAGCAGGCGGAACACGGTCTGCAGCTCGTGATAGCCGTCCGGCCGTCGGCCGGTGATGCGCAGGAACAGGTTCAGCTTGGCCGGCGCCGGCCACACGCTCCATGCGTCCCCCGCCAGCGGCGGCAGCGGCCGGCTCATGAACACGCGCAGCTCGTCGGGAAAGCCGTTCTCGCGATCGCGCTGGCGAGCGTGGGCAAAGGCTGGATCCCGCTTGTCCACCGCGGTGAAACCGTGCTTCGCATAGAACGGGGCGTTCCACGGCACGTCGGCCAGCGTACCGAGGTCGACCCGCCGATAGCCTGCCGCCCACGCCCACTCGCAGGCGTGCTCAAGCAGGGCCGCGCCGATGCCGCGTCTGCCGTGCGAGGGCAGCACGTCGAGCTCGCCGATGCCCACCGCCTCGTCGCCCAGCTCGTCGTCCAGCCAGATGAACCCCACCGGCCCGCCCTGCTCGATCGCCACCCACACCAGCCCGCGCGCCACGGCGCCATGCAGCAGCTCGGGCGGGATCGGCATGTCGGCATAGGCGCGCCACGCCGCGTGACCGCGGAACAGCTGCACCGCGGCGCGCTCGATGGCACACAGGGCATCGACCTGCGAGGGCCGGGCGCGCTCGATGTGAACGGTCATGTCGGCTCGGAAAGTAGTGTGGATGCCGGCTCGGCGTCCGTCGTGGCGAGATAGCCTAGCGCAGAGCCCGAGCGGGGCTCAGCGCTCAGTGCAGGGTCCAGTCGTTGATCGACAGCCGGACCTTGTACGGCGGCTTGCTGGCGAACACCTTGGTCGGCAGCGCGGGCTGGCGGGTGGTGTCCCAGGCGCGGTACTCCACGTGCCAGCCGTCCTGCTCCAGCACTGCGGGCAGGCGGTTCTCGCCGAAGCTGATCTGCGCCGGCGAGCCGGGAGCGCGCAGCCCCAGCACCCAGGCGCGCAGCGCGTCCAGCGGCACCGACCAGCCCGCTGCCCGGCGCATCAGCGCCTCGGCATCGGCGCCGCGAATCGGCTGCTTGCCCGCGCCTTCCAGCACCGCTCCCTGTGCATCGCCGCTCAACCGGTAGTCGTAGCCGAAGCCGCCGTTGACGGTGAAGACATAGCTGTCGCCCTGCTGGCGCCAGCTCAGGCTGCCGCTGCCGTTGCCACGGGAATCGCTGGCATTGCTGATGCCCAGGCGCCCGTCCAGGCTCCAGTCGCGCACCTCGCGCAGGGCATCCTCGCGCGCTGCCTGCGCGGCCATCAGGCCGGCGTCAGCGGCTACCGTCTTGCCGCGTGGCGGCAGGCTCACGCAGCCGGACAGCGCCGCCACGCCCAGCCACAGGGCGATCTTCCGGCACGCTCGCGTCATGGCTGCAGGCGCTTGAGGGTGTCGCGCAGGATCGCGTTGGTCGGGTCGATCTTGCGCACCTGCTCGAACACGCGAGCGGCCTCGTCGCGCTGGCCGCTCTTCCACAGCACTTCGCCCAGATGCACGCCCACGTCCGCGTCGGGCCGCTGCTTCCAGGCCTGTCGCAATACGCTGGCCGCCTCATCGAGATGGCCCAGCCGGTACTGCAGCCAGCCCCAGGAATCGGCGATGGCCGGATCATTCGGCTTGGCCTTGCGCGCCTGCGCGATCAGTCGCTCGGCCTCGGGCAGGTCGCGATTGGCGTCGGCCAGCGTGTAACCCAGGGCGTTGCTGGCGTCGATGTCGCGGGGCTTGAGCTGGAGCAGGCGGCGCAGGTCGCTCACGGCTTCGTCGATCTTGCCGGACTCGGCATAGGCCAGACCCCGGCCATAAAGCAGGCCCGGGTCGTCCGGCACCACCTGCAGCGCGCGGCTGAACGCCATCTCGGCCTGCGCATACTGCTGCTCGGCCATGTACAGGTCGGCATCGGCCTCGTAGGCGCGGCGCAGCTGTTCGGGCTGGTCGAGGTAGGCGGTTTCCAGCAGGTCGAGCAGCTCGTGCGCCTCGGCCTGCTTGCCCTGCGCGTGCAGGATCACGGCGCTGCGCAGGTCCGCATCGAAGGCGTGCGGATCCTCGTCGCCGACCTCGTCATACCAGGCCAGCGCCTTGTCCTTGAGCCCCTGCATCTCGGCCAGCTGCCCGAGCAGGAAGGTGCTCGACTGACGGATTTCCTCGGGCGACTCCTGCAGCTGGCGGTACAGCATGGCCAGCGTGGGCTTGTCGTCGGCCTTGGCGGCCAGCGCCGCGCGCAGGGTGAAGATGTCCGCACTTTGCTTGCCGCTGGCGAGGAACTTCGCCGCCTCGGGGTAATGGCCGCCTTGTGCAAGCATCGTGGCGTAGGCCAGCCGCAGGTGGGTATCGCCCGGCGATCGGGCAATCGCCTTTTTCAGCAGCGCCTGCGCAGCAGCACGATCGCCGGCGCGAAGGGTCATTTGCGCTGCCCAGGCATAGGTCGCCGGCGAGTGGAAGCGCGCGGCTGCCGCGTTGGCGATGCGCAGGGCGTAGGCGCGACGGCCCAGCCGGTCGCCCAGTTCGCTCATCGCCAGCCACGCGCGTTCGTCGTCGGGAAGGCGCTCGGGTATGGCCAGCGTTTCGAGCAGCCGGGCCGCCTGCGCGGAGTCACGGGCGCCGACCAGCACGCGGCCAAACTGCCGCCAGGCGTCCTCGCCGCCCGTTTTCAGCACGAGCTCGAGCTGGCGCTGCGCGTCGGCGGCATCGCCGCGATCCAGCGCCAGTTCGGCGCGGGCCCGGGCGAGGTCGACCGGCGCGGCGCCCAGCGCCTGCCAGCGCGCCAGCGACTGCACGGCTGCCGCGTCATCGTGCACGGCCAGCGCCAGCGCGGTGGCGCGTTCGGCGACCCGCGGATCGTCGGAAAGCGCCGCCGCCTTGCCGTAGGCGGTCGCCGCGGTCTTGAGATCGGAGTGGGTCAGCGCCATCTCAGCGGCCATGAGCTGGGCCACCAGATCGTGATCGGCGTCCGGCGTGGCGACGACCAGATGGGCCAGCGGCTGCGGCGAAGCGGGCGTCGCCACGGGCCCGGCAACCGGCGTCGATGCGCATCCGGCGACCGCCACGGCGAAGGTGCCGATCACCGCAAAATGCCGCCATTGCTTGAACTTGCCCGACCCGCTCAGCACACTGTTGATCATCTGTTCGCCTGTTTCGGCCGTATCCGTCACCACGTGCGACGAGCGCCAAGCTTAGCCTACGCCGCCGGACACCCTGCCGCCGCCATGCCGTCTTCGCCATGCCACTGATCGCCCTCGGGCTCAACCACCTCACCGCGCCGGTCAGCCTGCGCGAGCAGGTGGCATTCGACGCCGGCACCACCAGTGAAGCGTTGGGCGAGCTCACCCGCGAGCCCGGCGTGGAAGAGGCGATGATCCTGTCCACCTGCAACCGCACCGAGCTGTACGTGGGGGTGGCCGAGGGCGCCGAACACGTGCCGCAGGCATGGCTCAGCCGGCATCATCGTCTGACCCCCGGGCGGCTCGACGAGTTCCTCTATCGCCACGACGAAAACGACGCCGTGCGCCACATGTTCCGCGTGGCCACCGGACTGGACTCGATGGTGCTGGGCGAGCCGCAGATCCTCGGCCAGGTGAAGGACGCCTACCAGCAGGCGCGCGAGGCACAGGCGCTGAGGGCGCCGCTGGATCGGCTGCTGCAGCACACCTTCGCGGTGGCCAAGCGTGTGCGCACCGACACGCGTATCGGTGCGCACACGGTCTCGGTCGCCTTTACCGCGGTGCGGCTGGCCGAGCAGGTGTTCACCGACCTCAAGCAGGCCTGCGTGCTGCTGATCGGTGCCGGCGACACCATCGAGCTGGCCGCGCGCCACCTGGCCGACAAGCAGGTGCGCCGGCTGATCGTGGCCAACCGCACGCCGGAGAACGCGCAGGAGCTGGCCACCCGCTACGGCGGCTACGCCATCGCGTTGGCCGACCTGCCGCAGCATCTGGCCGAAGCGGACATCGTGATCGCCTCCACCGCGGCGCGGCAGCCGGTGCTGACCCGCGCGATGGTCGAGAAGGCCGTCGTCGAGCGCCGGCGCAAGCCGATGTTCATGGTCGACATCGCGGTGCCACGCGACATCGAGGCATCCGTGGGCGAGCTGCAGGACGTGTTCCTCTACGGCATCGACGACCTGCGCCAGGTGATCGACCACAACCGCCGCTCGCGCGAGGCCGCCGCCCGCGAGGCCGACGCCATCATCGACCTGCAGGTGGAGCGCTACATGGCGTGGCGCCGCGCGCTGGGCGTGCGCAATCCGGCGGTGGACATGCGCCAGCACGCCGAGGCCTACCGCGACGAAGTGCTGGAGAAGGCGCGCGGCATGCTCGCGCGCGGCAAGTCGCCGGAGGAGGCGCTGGCCTTCCTCGCCAACACGCTCACCAACAAGCTGCTGCACCACCCCAGCGCCGCGCTGCGCGAGGCGGCGCTGAGCGGCGACCTCGACCTGCTGCACGCGGCAGGACGTCTGTACAGGCTGGACCGCGAGACCGGCGAGGGTTAGCGACGCGAACGCCCGGCTGCACCTCTGCCCGTTCGCCCGCCCTGCCCTCACCGACGCTCGCCCATGACCCCGTCCATCCGCGCCAAGCTTGAAGCCCTGTCCGAACGCCACGAAGAAGTCGGCCTGCTGCTGACCCAGCCGGAAGTGATCGGCGACAACGCGCGCTTCCGCACGCTGTCGCGCGAATACGCCCAGCTCGGCCCGGTCGCCGCGGCGCTGCGCGAGCACGATGACGCCCAGCGCGAGCTGGCCGAGTCGCGCGCCATGCTGGCCGATCCGGAACTGCGCGAGATGGCCGCCGACGACGTGACACGGCTGGAGCGCCGGCTGGAGCAGCTCGACGACGAGCTGCAGATCCTGCTGCTGCCCACCGACCCGCGCGACGAAGGCAACCTGTTCCTGGAAGTGCGCGCCGGCACCGGCGGCGACGAGGCGGCGATCTTCGCCGGCGACCTCATGCGAATGTACCTGCGCTACGCCGAGCAGCGCGGCTGGAAAACCGAGATCGAATCGGCCCACCCGGGCGAGCACGGCGGCTACAAGGAGGCCGTGGCGCGCATCGAGGGCAAGGGCGCGTTCTCGCGGCTGAAGTACGAGTCGGGCACGCACCGCGTGCAGCGCGTGCCGGCCACCGAGTCGCAGGGCCGCATCCACACCTCGGCCGCCACCGTGGCGATCATCCCCGATGTCGAAGAGGTGGAGGACATCGCGATCAACCCGGCCGACCTGAAGGTCGACACCTTCCGCTCCTCCGGCGCCGGCGGCCAGCACGTCAACAAGACCGACTCGGCCATCCGCATCACCCATCTGCCCACGGGCGTGGTGGTCGAGTGCCAGACCGAGCGCTCGCAGCACGCCAACCGCGACAAGGCGATGAAGCGGCTGAAGGCGCAGCTGCTCGACGCCGAGCGCATGAAACAGGCGGCGGCCGAAGCCGAATCGCGCCGCGTGCAGGTGGGCTCGGGCGACCGCAGCCAGCGCATCCGCACCTATAACTTCGCGCAGGGCCGGATCACCGACCACCGCATCAACCTCACCCTCTACCGGCTGCCGGAGATCCTGCAGGGCGACCTGGACGAACTCGTCGACGCACTGATGCGCGAGGACCAGGCCGACCAGCTCAAGGCGCTCACCGACGCCGGCTGACGCGGTGACGCGGGCGGCCCGGTCCGCGCTACGCTCGATCGAACCACACGCCGGAGATCACCCGATGAAGCGCAAGGCCTACGAGCAGCAGCTGGAAGCGCTGCAGATCGAGCTGACCGGCGTGCAGCGCTGGCTGCGCAAGAGCGGCCGACGCCTGCTGGTGATCTTCGAAGGCCGCGACGCGGCCGGCAAGGGCGGCACGATCAAGGCGATCACCGACCGGCTGGACACCCGCGGCTACCGCGTGGTCGCCTTGCCCAAGCCGGACGAGCGCGAAAGCACGCAGTGGTATTTCCAGCGCTACGTGGCGCATCTGCCGGCGGCGGGCGAATTGGTGCTGTTCGACCGCAGCTGGTACAACCGCGCCGTGGTCGAGCCGGCGATGGGCTTCTGCAGCCAGGCGCAGTACGCGCAGTTCCTCGACGACTGCCCGGCGTTCGAGCGCATGCTGGCCGACAGCGGCATCCTGATCCTCAAGTACTGGCTGGCGGTGGACCAGGCCGAGCAGGAAACCCGCTTCGCCGAGCGCGCGGCCGAC
>DASUJJ010000045.1:0-3852 GCA_036279335.1 Dyella sp. | reverse complement strand
GCTCGCCGTCGACGAAGGTGTAGGCGCCGGTACCGACGAACACCGCGTCGTAGTCATCCAGCAGCTGGCCGAACTCGATGTCGCGGCCCACCTCCTTCTCGAGGTGGAAGCGCACGCCCATCTCTTCCAGCACGCCGCGGCGGATCCGGATGACGTCCTTTTCCAGCTTGAACGGCGGAATGCCGAAGGTGAGCAGGCCGCCGATCTCGCTCTGGCGGTCGTAGACGTCGGCGGCAATACCGGCGCGGCGCAGGCGGTCGGCGCAGGCCAGGCCGGCCGGGCCGGCGCCGATGATCGCCACGCGCTGGCCGGTTTCCGTCACGTGCGAGAGGTCCGGCCGCCAGCCCTGGCGCAAGGCCTCGTCGGTGACCCAGCGCTCGATGCTGCCGATGGTGACTGCGCCGAACGCGGTCTGCTCCAGCGTGCAGGCGCCCTCGCACAGGCGGTCCTGCGGGCAGATGCGGCCGCAGATTTCCGGCAGCGGGTTGGTTTCGTGCATCAGCGTGGCCGCTTCCAGGATGCGGCCGTCCTGCACCAGCTTGAGCCAGTTCGGGATGTAGTTGTGCACCGGGCAGGCGTGCTCGCAGTAAGGATTGCCGCAATCGATGCAGCGCTCGGCCTGGGTGCCCGCCTCCTTGGTGGCGAAGTCGCCGGAGATCTCGCCATAGCCCAGCACGCGCACGTTGACCGGCACGGTGCGCGGCGGCAGTCGCGGCACGTTGAGGAACTGGAAGAGTTTGTCGGTCATTGGGGAGCCGGGAATCGGGAGTCGGGATGGGGGAATCGGAACAGCTCGCGAGCGGGTGGCTTTCGTGGCGGGGCAAACGCCCTATGCCTCGTGGCGTCCAACGCCGGGTTGCGGCACATCGGCAGCCGCCGCGCAGTCGTGCGGCTCTTCTGGGGCGCCCACACCCCACCGGACGTCATGCCCGCGAAAGCGGGCATCCATTCGGCTTTTGGGCTGGAACGGAGAGTGGATGACCGGCATGCGCCGTTGAAAAGCACCTTCCGCTTTCGCGGGAATGACTTCGCAACGACAGTACGCGCCTTGCCGTGGCCTGACGAAGCCGAGCTCCGGCCATGCCGCATCCGCGGCACATCGCCCTTGCCCGACGCCTCCATCCCACCCGACGTCATGCCCGCGAAAGCGGGCATCCATGTTGCTCTTGGGCAAAGGCGAAGAATGGATGACCGGCATTCGCCGTTGAAGAGCACCTCCCGCTTTCGCGGGAATGACGGCTTTCGAGTGGCCCGCACCGGTAGCGTTCGCCGCATCTTCACGCTGCGCTGCGCAGCTCTTCGGCCAGCGCCGCCAGGCTCGCGGCCTTCGGCTTGACCAGCCAGAACTTGTACTGCAGGCCGCGGAACTCGCGCAGGATCTGCCGGCCCCAGTCGCTGTTGGTGTATTCGACATGGCGCGTCACCAGCTGGCGCAGGTGCTGCATGTAATGCTCCATGCCCTCCGGCGAGATGCGCAGGATGTCGACCAGCTCGTGGTTGTAGCAGTCGACGAAATCGCGCTCGAGGTCGAGCACGTAGGCGAATCCGCCGGTCATGCCCGCGCCGAAGTTGAGGCCGACCTTGCCGAGCACCGCCACCACGCCGCCGGTCATGTATTCGCAGCAGTGGTCGCCGGCGCCTTCCACCACCGCCAGCGCGCCGGAGTTGCGCACCGCGAAGCGCTCGCCGGCGCGGCCGGCGGCGAACAGCTCGCCGTCGGTGGCGCCATACAGGCAGGTGTTACCGATGATCGAGGCGTCCTGGCTGGCGAACGGCGAATCCGCCGGCGGGCGCACGATGATGCGTCCGCCCGCCATGCCTTTGCCGACGCCGTCGTTGGCTTCGCCGATCAGGTCGATAAGCACGCCGCCGGCGTTCCAGGCGCCCAGGCTCTGGCCGGCCGCGCCGGTGAGCGCGAGCGTGATCGGCGAATCGTCCATGCCGTGGTCGCCGTGCGCGCGAGCCACCTCGCCGGAGAGCCGCGCACCGATCGCGCGATCGGTGTTGGCGATGGCGTATTCGAAGCGGCCGCCGCGCTTGCCGAGCACGGCGTCGCGGGTGTCGGCGCTGATCCGCGAGGCCAGCGCGGCGGGGTCGCGCATCGGGTTGCGCGCCAGCGTGCAGGTGGCGTCGGCGCTGGCGCTGAGGCCGCGGCCGTCGATCAGCGGCGACAGATCCAGCCGGTGCTGCACCGGCGTGGTGCCCTCGAGCTGGCGCAGCAGGTCGGTGCGGCCGACGATCTCCTCGATCGAACGCACGCCGAGTTCCGCCAGCTGCGCGCGCACATCCTCCGCCACGAAGCGGAAGTAGTTCATCACCATCTCGGGCAGGCCGATGAAGTGGTCCTTGCGCAGCACCGGATGCTGGGTGGCCACGCCGGTGGCGCAGTTGTTGAGGTGGCAGATGCGCAGGTACTTGCAGCCCAGCGCCACCATCGGGCCGGTGCCGAAACCGAAGCTCTCCGCGCCCAGCATCGCCGCCTTGATCACGTCCAGCCCGGTCTTCAGGCCGCCGTCGGTCTGCAGCCGCACGCGGCCGCGCAGGTCGTTGCGGCGCAGCGTCTGCTGCGTTTCGGCCAGGCCCAGTTCCCACGGCGTGCCGGCGTATTTGATGGAGGTGAGCGGACTGGCGCCGGTGCCGCCGTCGTGGCCGCTTACCGTGATCAGATCGGCGCCGGCCTTGACCACGCCCGCTGCCACGGTGCCCACGCCGGCGTGAGAGACCAGCTTCACCGAGACCAGCGCAGTGGGGTTCACTTCCTTGAGGTCGTGGATCAGCTCGGCCAGATCCTCGATCGAGTAGATGTCGTGATGTGGCGGCGGCGAGATCAGGCCGATGCCCGGCTTGGCGTAGCGCAGCCGGGCGATGGTGGCGTCGACCTTGTGGCCGGGCAGCTGGCCACCCTCGCCGGGCTTGGCGCCCTGCGCGATCTTGATCTGCAGCACCTCGGCGTTGACCAGGTAGTACGGGGTGACGCCGAAGCGGCCGGACGCCACCTGCTTGATCTTGGACATCTTCTCGGTGCCGTAGCGGGCAGGATCTTCGCCGCCCTCGCCCGAGTTGGAGCGCGCGCCCAGCCGGTTCATCGCGATCGCCAGCGCCTCGTGCGCTTCGGGCGACAGCGCGCCCAGCGACATGCCGGCCGAGTCGAAGCGCTTGAGGATGCCCTCCACCGGCTCGACCTCGTCCAGCGGAATCGGCGCGCGCAGCGGCTGCGCTCCGAGCAGGTCGCGCAGCGCCGACGGCGGGCGATGATCGACGTGGTCAGCGTAGGCACGGTAGTCGGCCGCCTCGCCGGTGCGCACCGCCTGCTGCAGCGTGGCGATCACGTCGGGGTTGTACATGTGGTACTCGCCGCCGTGCATGTACTTGTACAGCCCGCCGGCGCGCAGCGGCAGCGCCTCGTCCCAGGCCTCGGCGGCGAGCAGGCGCTGGTCGTGCTCCAGATCCTCGAACGTGGCGCCGCCGATGCGCGAGGGCGTGCCGGGGAAGCACAGCTCCACCACTCCCGGCGCCAGCCCCACGATCTCGAACAGCTGCGCGCCGCGGTAACCGGCGATGGTGGAGATGCCCATCTTGGAGAGGATCTTCAAAAGACCCTTGCGGATGCCGCGGCGATAGCTGCGCCCCACCTCGGCGCGGTCGGCGGCGATGTGGCCCTGGCGACCGAGCTCGAACAGGCTCTGGTAGGCCAGCCACGGATAGATCGCGGTGGCGCCGAAGCCGATCAGGCAGGCGAACTGGTGCGGATCGCGCGGCGTGGCCGTCTCCACGATCAGGTTGCACTGGCAGCGCAGGCCCTCGTCGATCAGGTGCGCGTGCACCGCGCCGGTGGCCAGCAGCGCGTGGATC
>DASUJJ010000044.1:0-2787 GCA_036279335.1 Dyella sp. | reverse complement strand
CAGCTCGCCGCGCAGGCCTTCGGCCACCTCGTCGTTCAACGGCTGGCCGGCCTGGGCGCGGGCGAACATGCCGCGCAGGCAGTCCACCGTGCGCAGCAACAGCTCGATGATCGGCTTGTCGATGGCGCGGCGGCCATCGCGCAGCTCGATGGTCCAGCCGATGTGGCACTGGCCCGAGTCGAGCTGGTCCAGTGCGGGCAGGCGGTCGAGGTCGGCGGTGACGCTCATCTCGCCCAGCGCGCCCAGCTCGCGCAGCAGGCGCAGCGGGTCGTTGCCGCTGGCGGCCATGCCCGGGTGCGGACGGAACTGGATCTTCCAGGCATCGGCCCGGTCGCGGGCGCGGCGGGCCCGCACCTGGGTCTCCGGCGCGCGGCCCATCATCGCGGCCAGCTCGCCGCGCAGGCCTTCGGCCGTCTCGTCGTTCAACGGCTGGCCGGCCTGGGCACGGGCAAACATGCCGCGCAGGCAGTCCAGCGTGCGCAGCAGCAGTTCGATGATCGGCTTGTCGATGGCGCGGCGGCCGTCGCGCAATTCATCCAGCAGCGACTCGGCCTCGTGGGTGAAGGCGGCCATTTCGGGAAAGCCGAATGTGGCCGCACCGCCCTTGATCGAGTGGGCGGCGCGGAAGATGGTGTGCACCAGCTCCTTGTCGCCGCCCTCGTCCAGCGCCAGCAGCGCCGTTTCCATGTTGTCGAGTCCTTCCAGGCTTTCCTCGAAGAACACCTGGTGGAACTGCGCCATGCTGACGTTGGCCATGACTACTTCTCTCCGGCTCAGCCGAGCACGCGGTTGACGGTGGCCAGCAGCTGCTCGGGATCGAACGGTTTGACCAGCCAGCCGGTGGCGCCGGCGGCCTTGCCTTCCATCTTTTTCTCGGTATGCGACTCGGTGGTGAGCATCAGGATCGGCACGCCCTTGTACTCGGGCAGCGTGCGCAGCTCGCGCACCATCGAGATGCCGTCCATCACCGGCATGTTCACGTCGGCCAGCACCAGGTCGTACTTGCTGCCCTTGGCCTGGTCCAGCGCGAGCTGGCCGTTCTCGGCCTCGCTCACCTCATGACCGGCACCGCGCAGGGTGAAGGCCACCATGCCGCGCATCGACGCCGAATCGTCCACTGCAAGAATCTTTGCCATCTTCCACCTCGTTTCAGGCCGGCCGAACGGCCGGCAGATCCAGTTCGCCATCCAGCCCCAACAGGCTGGACGCCTCGCGCAACACGTCGCTGGCGGCACTCCAGCTCACCGCACAGGTGCCCGCCGCTGCCGCGCGGCGGAACGCCACCAGCAGTTGCATGGCCGCGCCATCCACCTTCTCCACGGCCGCGCCGTCGAGCGCCGCAGCGCTGCCCTGCACGGCGTCGCGCAGCAGCGGCGCCAGCGTGTCGAGAGCGCCCAGCCGGCAATCCGCCGGCAGCGCGATCACCGCGGCCGCCTTGCCCTGCCCGCCCTTCGATGTCGCCTTGCCGCCCATGCACCTGCCCCGTGGCCATGCCGGCCGTGATTTCGTTCGGAGTTTGTATCGGCGACGGCGGCGCGGGCTTTAGCGCGGCTCGGGCAACGCCACGCCCTGCTCCCCGGATTGTCGAAAGCATCACAGTTCCACCCCGACCGCACTCCACCGCTTGCAGCTCGTCATGCGGCAAGGGTCGATAGGTGAAGCCAACGTCGCCAGCCGCCTCCAACCCGCCCGTCATTCCAGCGACCCGGAACAGCCGGTAGGCCGGTCACTCTGGAGATGCCTTTTAACTGCGAAAGCCGGTCATTCAACGTCTTTGGCTTGTGGTGATGTGGATGCCCGTCCTCGCCGCCTTGGGCCGGTGGTCGGTGTACAGGCACTGGATCCCAGCGTTCGCTGGGATGACGAGCAGAGTTGAGGCGGATGGAGGCTTTTGCTCGGCGCGTATTTCCTTGCCGTCATCCCAGCGAAGGCTGGAGGTGCTTTTCAACGGCGAAAGCCGGTCATCCAGCATCTTTGCACTTGATCACTTGCCCAAAATGCAGAAAGACCGGCACACACAGCGCGTCAAGCCGCCTTGTGGAATTGGCTGGAAAGCCCGCAAAAAGCATCACCGGCACCAGCCCTAAAGTTCCTCCGCCCGCCGCCGTTATCCCCGACAAGTCGTCGTGTATCCGGCACGACCGTCGCCGTGGGGCGAAGGAGCCTCGCATGAACATCCAACCCACCAGCCTCGCCGCGCTCACCTGGCTCGGCGCCGCTTCTGGCACCACCGCGGAAAGCTGGCGCATCGGCGTGGTGTTGTCCGCGCGCCCGCTCGGCGTGACCGAGCAGGGCAAGCTGGTGCTGCAGATCGGTGGCATGGCGGTGGAGGCGGACATGCCCGGCGGCCAGCAGGGCTCGTTTTCCCACGCGCAGACTCCCTACAACCCGCTGCTCACCGGCCAGACCTCCACCCCGCTACCGGCGCAGTTCCAGGTGCAGGTGCTCAACCTCGGTACCCAGCCCACGCTGGAAGTCATGCTGCCCAAGCCCAGCGACTCGCTGGCGCAGGTGGCGCTGCGCGAGCGGCTGCCGCAGCAGGACGGCTTCGCACCCTTGCTCGCCACTGTGCAGGCGCTGTCGCAGCGCCCGGTGATGCGCCAACTCCCCGCGGCGCTGCGCCCGGCGCTGGCGCAGCTTGAACAAGCCATGCGCACGCCCGCCGACATCACCACCGGCGCGGGCCTGCGCGAGGCGATCCTGCGCAGCGGGCTGTTCATGGAATCCAGTCTGGCGCAGAACCCGCTGCTCGCCGCCGGCGTGGGCGAGGACGACTGGAAGGCCGTG
>DASUJJ010000043.1:0-16651 GCA_036279335.1 Dyella sp. | reverse complement strand
ATTGGTAGGCACCGACGAGGCCGCCGTGCGCCACCTGCGCCGCACGCTGGGCGTGCGCCCGGTGTACAAGCGCGTCGACTCCTGCGCGGCCGAATTCGCCACCACCACCGCCTACATGTACTCGACCTACGAGGAAGAGTGTGAGGCCAACCCGACCGGCTGCGACAAGATCGTCGTGCTGGGCGGCGGCCCCAACCGCATCGGTCAGGGCATCGAGTTCGACTACTGCTGCGTGCATGCCGCGCTCGCCCTGCGCGAGGACGACTATGAAACCATCATGGTCAACTGCAACCCGGAAACCGTCTCCACCGACTACGACACCTCCGACCGCCTCTACTTCGAGCCGCTGACGCTGGAGGACGTGCTGGAAATCGTCGATCTGGAGAAGCCCAAGGGCGTGATCGTGCAGTACGGCGGCCAGACCCCGCTGAAGCTCGCCCGCGCGCTGGAAGCGGCCGGTGCGCCGATCATCGGCACTTCGCCGGATTCGATCGACCTGGCCGAGGACCGCGAGCGCTTCCAGCAGATGATCGAGAAGATCGGCCTGCGCCAGCCGCCGAACCGCACGGCGCGCAATGCCGACGAGGCGCTGGCGCTGGCCCGCGAGATCGGCTATCCGCTGGTAGTGCGCCCGAGTTACGTGCTCGGTGGCCGCGCCATGGAAGTGGTCTATGACGACGCCGACCTCGCACGCTACATCCGCGAGGCGGTGCAGGTCTCCAATGACTCGCCGGTACTGCTGGACCGCTTCCTCGACCACGCCGTCGAGGTGGACGTGGACGTCATTGCCGACGCCGAGGGCAACGTGCTGATCGGCGGCATCATGGAGCACATCGAGGAGGCCGGCGTGCACTCGGGCGACTCGTCCTGCTCGCTGCCGCCGTACTCGCTCTCCGGCGAGATCCAGAACGAGATGCGCCGGCAGGTCACGGCGATGGCCAGGGAGCTCAAGGTCATCGGCCTGATGAACACCCAGTTCGCCATCCAGGGCGATACGGTGTTCATCCTCGAGGTGAACCCGCGCGCGTCGCGCACGGTGCCGTTCGTGTCCAAGGCGATTGGCGTGCCGCTGGCCAAGATCGCCGCGCGCTGCATGGCCGGCCGTTCGCTGGCCGAGCAGGGCGCGACGCGCGAGGTGATTCCCGCGTATTACTCGGTGAAGGAGGCGATCTTCCCGTTCCTGAAGTTCCAGAACGTCGATCCCATCCTCGGTCCCGAGATGCGTTCCACCGGCGAAGTGATGGGCGTGGGTCGCAGCTTCGGTGCCGCGTTTGCCCGCGGCCATGAGGCCGCCGGGATCAGGACGCCGCCGAAGGGCAAGGTGTTTGTGTCGGTGCGCGATGCCGACAAGGAGCGCCTGCTGCAGGTGGCCCAGGATGTGCTCACCCGTGGCTTCAGCCTCGTGGCCACCTCGGGCACCGCCGGCTTCCTGATCGAACACGGCGTACCGTGCGAGCGCATCAACAAGGTGCTCGAGGGCCGCCCGCACATCGTCGACCTGATCAAGAACGGCGAGATCGTCTATATCGTCAACACCACCGAGGGCAAGCAGGCCATTGCCGATTCGTTCTCGATCCGGCGCGAGGCACTGCAGCATCGCGTGACGTATTCCACCACCGTTGCCGGCGCGCGCGCGCTCGTCCATTCGCTGGATTTCCACGACGCCGACGAGGTGCACAGCCTGCAGGAACTGCACAGGGAGTTGAACGCATGAGCCGTGCACCGATGACCAAGGCGGGCGCCGAGCGCCTGCGTGCCGAGCTGGAACGTCTGAAGTCCGAAGACCGGCCGCGCATCATCGCGGCGATCGCCGAGGCGCGGGCGCACGGCGACCTGAAGGAAAACGCCGAGTACCACGCCGCCCGCGAGCAGCAGAGCTTCACTGAAGGACGCATCGGCGAGCTCGAGGCGGCGCTTTCCACCGCCGAAGTGATCGACATCACCAAGCTGGGTGCGGGAAGCCGCGTGGTGTTCGGCGCCACCGTCGATCTGGAAGATGAAGACAGCGGCGAGGCGGTGACCTACCAGATCGTGGGCGACCTGGAAGCCGACATCAAGAAGCGTCTGATCGCTGTTTCCTCGCCCATCGCGCGCGCGCTGATCGGCAAGAGTGCCGGTGACAGCTTCGAGTTCACCGCCCCGAACGGGGTGAAGCACTACGAGATCATCGCCGTGCGTTACGCCTGAGCAGGCCTTGTCCCGTGGTGCCGCTGGCGCCACGGGATAAGGCGGCAAGGTGCCGGATCGTCCTGAATTCCAGCCACAAAAAAGGCCGCTCGCGCGGCCTTTTTGCATGACACGCAGTGCTGATCGATCAGCGCTGACGGGCCTTGAAACGCGGGTTGCTCTTGCAGATCACGAACACCTTGCCACGACGGCGCACAACCTTGCAGTCGCGGTGCCGCTGCTTGGCGGACTTCAAAGAGGAAAGCACCTTCACGGCCAGCTCCTGATACAAAGAAAAAATTCAAGTCCGCAAGTGTAACCGGCACTGACACTCATCACAAGCCGCCTGCCACCACCGTTTCCGCCACCACGGCAAGGAACTGGGCCAGGGCCGGCGAGTCGTCACTGGCCCGGCTGGCGACCGCCAGCAGCATGTACGCATCGGGATCTTCCACGGGCACGTAGGTCAGGCCGGCCAGGCGCACGGTGCGCATGGTCGCCGGCACCAGCGCCAGTCCCAGTCCTGCCGCCACCATGGCCAGCATGCCGTTGACCTGCTGGGCGTGACGGCGGATCTGCGGCTGGAAGCCCGCCTTGTTGGCCAGCAGCACCAGCCGATCATGCAGCGTGGCGGCCACATCGCGCGGTTGCGCCACAAAGGCGTCGTCTGCCACCTCGTCCATCCGCAGGCTGCTGCGGCCGGACAGCGGGTGCCCGGAGGGCAGGGCGAGCAGCAGCGGCTCCCGGTCGAGTACCGTCATGCGCAAGGCCTTGGCATCGATCGGACGTTGCGGCTCGTCGCGCACGAAGCCGACGTCGATATCGCCCTCCAGCAGCGCGTCGAACTGCGGCTCGCTGTAGAGCTCGCACAGTTCCACGCGCACGTTGGGCGCCACCTGCCCATAGCGCAGCAGCACGCGCGGCAGGGAAGGGTGGAACGATACGGATACGGTGTAGGCCAGTCGCAGCAGGCCGCTGTGACCGGCCGCCGCGGCCGCCACCTGGGTACGGGCCTCGTCGGCCTTGGCAAGAATCTGCCGGGCGTGGTCAAGGAAAATGCGCCCGGGTTCGGTCAGCGCAACGGAACGTTTGGTGCGCTCAAGCAGCCGCACGCCCAGATCCTGCTCCAGCGCCTGGATCTGCTGGGACAGCGGTGGCTGCGACAGATGAAGACGCCGCGCCGCCCGAGTGAAGCTGAGCTCCTCGCAGACGGCCACGTAATAGCGCAGCTGGCGAAAGTCAAACATATAGGGAAACCAGATAAGTGCATGGATAAATATATATTGGATGCAATGTATCGGCGCGCCTATAGTTCCGCTCGTCCGTCACCTTCCCCTCCCCCAGGTGACGCGGCCCCGCCCCGCAACGACGCTTTCCCCCCGACTTACGGCCTCCCCCCCTGAGCCTCTGTCGGAGCGTCGTCTCGCGGGGCGTTTTCTTTTTCGCCTCGACGTGGCTGACCGGCACGGAAGGCACCGGTCGCGCCCGCTACAGACGGGCTGCCAACCGCGTTCCCTGTTCGATGGCGCGCTTGGCGTCAAGCTCCGCCGCCACGTCCGCGCCGCCGATCACATGGGTGGTCAGGCCGGCGGTCGTCAGGGCGTCGAGCAGCGCGCGATTCGGCTCCTGGCCGGCGCACACCACGACGTGGTCCACCGGCAGCACCCTCGCTTCGCCCTGGATGCGCAGGTGCAGTCCCTGGTCGTCGAAGCGCTCATAGCTGACGCCGCCGAGCATCTGCACCTGCCTCGATTTCAGCGTGGCCCGGTGCACCCAGCCGGTGGTCTTGTTGAGCCGCGCCCCCGGCCGGCCCTCGCTTCGCTGCAGCAGCCAGACCTGCCGTACGGGCGGTTCCGGCTGCGGCGATTGCAGGCCTCCGCGATGCTCCATGTGCATGTCCACGCCCCATTCGCGGCTCCAGCGCGCAATGTCGGTGCTGATTGCCGGCGCGGATTCGACCAGGAACTCCGCCACGTCGAAGCCGATGCCACCGGCTCCGATCACCGCCACCCGCGCACCGACGGGATGATCGTGGGCCAGCACATCCAGATAGCTCAGCACGCGCGGATCGTCGCTGCCGGGGAAACTCACCTTGCGTGGCGTGATGCCGGTCGCCAGCACCACGTCATCAAAGCCTGCGCCGACCAGCGAGTCGACATCCACCCGTGTGCCCAGTTTCAGCGCAACGCCGGTGTCGGCCAGCCGATGCCGGAAGTAGCGCAGCGTCTCGTGGAACTCCTCCTTGCCGGGAATGCGCTTGGCATAGTTGAACTGGCCGCCGATCTCGCCAGCCTGGTCGAACAGGGTGACGGCGTGACCGCGCTCGGCCAGCGCGCTGGCACAGGCCATGCCCGCCGGGCCCGCACCCACCACGGCAATCCGCTTGACGACCGCGGCAGGGGCCAGCACCAGCTCGGTTTCGTGGCATGCGCGCGGATTCACCAGGCAACTGGCGCGCTTGTTCTGGAACACGTGGTCCAGGCAGGCCTGATTGCACGCAATGCAGGTATTGATGCGCTCGGAGCGATCGGCCTCGGCCTTGCGCACCCATTGAGGATCGGCAAGCAGCGGGCGGGCCATCGACACCATGTCGGCGTGACCGCTGGCGATGATCTGCTCGGCCACGGCCGGCATGTTGATGCGGTTGGTGGTGATCAGCGGAATACCGATCTCGCCTTTCAGGCGCTGGGTGACCCAGGCGAAGGCTCCGCGCGGCACCGAGGTCACGATGGTCGGGATGCGCGCCTCGTGCCAGCCGATGCCGGTGTTGATGAGGCTGGCCCCGGCCGCTTCGATGGCCCTGGCCAGCGTGACGATCTCGCTCCAGTCCTGCCCCTGTTCCACCAGGTCGAGCATCGACAGTCGGTAGATCAGCAGGAAATCCGGCCCCACCGCCTCGCGCGTGCGGCGCACGATCTCGATGGCCAGGCGCATCCGTCGCGCCGCGTCGCCACCCCAGGCATCGCTGCGCCGGTTGGTGCGTTCGGCAATGAACTGGTTGATCAGGTAGCCCTCCGAGCCCATCACCTCGACGCCGTCGTAACCGGCCTCGCGGGCCAGCGTCGCGCAGCGCACGAAGTCGCCAATGGTGCGTTCCACCCCGCGTGCGGACAGGGCGCGCGGCGTGAACGGCGTGATCGGCGACTTGATCCTCGACGGTGCCACCGACAGCGGGTGATAGCCGTAGCGACCCGCGTGCAGGATCTGCATGCAGATCCGTCCGCCTTCGGCATGCACGGCGCGCGTCACCTTGCGATGGCGCCCGACATGCCACGGCATCGACAGCCGTCCGCCGAAGGGCTTGAGCCAGCCTTCGATGCTGGGCGAGATGCCGCCGGTCACGATCAGGCCCACGCCGCCGCGCGCCCGCTCGGCGAAATAGGCTGCCAGCTTGTCGAAATCGGCTGCCCGGTCTTCCAGGCCGGTGTGCATCGATCCCATCAGCACGCGGTTGGGCAAGGTCACGTGGCCCAGGTTGAGCGGGGCGAGAAGATGCGGATAGGGCATGGGCAGCGATCCAGTCAAACGATCGTATGAATCTGCCTGCAAGCGCCGTCGAAAAGCAAGCGCCGACGAGGCGCCGCGATCAAACCAGCAGCTGTTCGACCAGGGCGATGTAGCGCCCCATGGCTTCGGCGCGATCGACGCCGCGCAGCTGTACCCACGCTTCGTACTTGGCGGTGCCGATGAAGTCGAAGAAGCCCGGCTGTGGGCCGTGCACGTCGCCCTCGGAGCCTTGCTTGTAAAGCGCGTATAGCTTGAGCAGCGTGTCGTTGTCCGGGCGGGTGCCAAGGCGCTTGACGTCCTCGGAAGCTTGCTCGAACGCGCGCTGCAGATCACTCATGGATGGCTTGCCCCTGGGGCCCGGAACGGACCCTGCGCGGCTTGATAGCACGCACCCCGATGGGGGTCAACGCGTTACCATGCGCGTTTGAATCGCCGCAGGAACCGCCCATGAGCCGCTCAGTCACCGTGCCCGTACTCACCATCGACGGGCCGTCGGGATCGGGCAAGGGTACGGTCAGTCGGCTGGTGGCCGAACGACTGGGCTGGCGGTTGCTGGATTCGGGGGCACTTTACCGAGCGGTCGGCTATGCGGCCGGAGCGGCGGGACTGGATCTGTCCGATGTGGAGGCCGTCACCCGCTGCGCCCAGTCCACCAGGATCCGTTTCCAGCCTACCGAAGACGGGCATGACACCCGGGTGCTGGTGAACGGCCACGATGCGACCGATGAGCTGCGTACCGAAACGGCCGGTGCGGCAGCCTCCGCGATCGCCTCGATTCCCTCGGTGCGTCAGGCACTTGTCGACCTGCAGCTGGGGTTTCGCAAGGCGCCGGGGCTGGTGGCGGACGGGCGCGACATGGGCACGGTGATCTTCCCCGATGCCGTGCACAAGGTGTTCCTTACCGCCAGCGCCGCCGAAAGGGCGAAAAGGCGCTATAAGCAGTTGAAGGAAAAGGGACTCAGCGTTACACTTTCGGGCCTTCAGCGCGAAATTGAAGCGCGTGACGCCCGCGATGCCTCGCGGGCCGTGGCGCCGCTCAAGCCCGCCGCCGATGCGGTTCTGGTGGATAGCACCGGCATGCCGATCGCCGACGTGGTCGCCAAAGTATTCGCCGTCGTTCGACCCTGACCGGTCGAGCGACGGCTTCAGCGCCCCTGCCGCGGCATGGGGTTTTGGTCAACGGTGGCAAGGGAAACGTTCCCCGAATCACCCACAACCGGTGGGCCCATCAGTTCTTTGCGCATTACATCCGACGGCGCGCAGGGGATCACGGCCTTTCTTATTTCTGGAATCAACATGACTGAAAGTTTTGCCGAGCTGTTTGAACAGAGCCAGCAGGCCATTTCCAAGCTCAAGCCGGGCGCCATCGTCACGGGCATCGTGGTGGAGATCCGCAACGACGTTGTCGTGATCAACGCCGGCCTGAAGAGCGAAGGCATCGTCCCGATCGAGCAGTTCAAGGACGAGAAGGGCGAGTTGGAAGTGCAGGTGGGCGACGAGGTGAAGGTTGCCCTCGACGCGCTGGAAGACGGCTTCGGCGAGACCAAGCTCTCCCGCGAGAAGGCCAAGCGTTCGATGGTGTGGGACGACCTCGAGCAGGCGTTCGACAAGGAAGAGACCATCACCGGCATGATCTCCGGCAAGGTCAAGGGTGGCTTCACCGTCGATATCAAGGACGTGCGCGCGTTCCTGCCGGGCTCGCTGGTCGACGTGCGCCCGGTCCGTGACCCGGTGTACCTCGAGGGCAAGGACCTCGAGTTCAAGATCATCAAGCTGGACCGCAAGCGCAACAACGTGGTGGTCAGCCGCCGCGCCGTCGTCGAGACCGAGTTCTCCGAGGAGCGCGAGAAGCTGCTGGAGCGCCTGACCGAGGGTGCCGTGGTCAAGGGCACCGTCAAGAACCTCACCGACTACGGCGCGTTCGTGGACCTGGGCGGTATCGACGGCCTGCTGCACATCACCGACATGGCGTGGAAGCGCGTGCGTCATCCGTCGGAGGTGGTCAACGTCGGCGACGAGCTGGACGTGCGCGTGCTGAAGTACGACCGCGAGCGCAATCGCGTCTCGCTGGGCCTGAAGCAGCTGGGCGACGATCCGTGGGTGGCCATCGCCCGCCGTTACCCGGTCGGCAGCCGCCTGTTCGCCAAGGTTTCCAACGTCACCGATTACGGCTGCTTCGTCGAGATCGAGCCGGGCGTCGAGGGTCTGGTCCACGTGTCCGAGATGGACTGGACCAACAAGAACGTCAACCCGGCCAAGGTGGTGCAGGTTGGCGACGAGACCGAAGTGACCGTGCTGGACGTGGATGAAGAGCGTCGCCGCATCTCGCTGGGCATCAAGCAGACGCGCTCCAATCCGTGGGAAGCGTTCGCAGCGATGCACAAGAAAAACGACAAGGTGTCCGGTCAGATCAAGTCGATCACCGACTTCGGCATCTTCATCGGCCTGGAAGGCGGCATCGACGGCCTGGTGCATCTGTCCGATATCTCCTGGCAGGCGTCGGGCGAGGATCTGGTGCGCAACTTCAAGAAGGGCGACGAGATCGAAGCCGTGGTGCTGGCCGTGGATCCGGAGCGTGAGCGCATCTCGCTGGGCATCAAGCAGATGGAACAGGATCCGTTCGGCCAGTTCATGGCCAGCAATCCGCGCGGCACCATCGTCAACGGCACCGTCAAGGAAGTCGACGCGAAGGGCGCCACGATCGATCTGGGCGAGGGCGTCGAGGGTTACCTGCGCGCCAACGACATCGCCAAGGAGCGCGTCGACGACGCCACCCAGCACCTGAAGGTGGGTGACAAGGTCGAAGCCAAGTTCACCGGCATGGATCGCAAGGGCCGCGTGTTGCAGCTGTCGATCCGCGCCAAGGACGAGGAAGACGTGCAGGACCTGATGGCGGACTACGGTTCGGCCAGCACCGGCACGACCAAGCTCGGCGCGCTGCTGCAGGAACAGCTCAACAAGGCTGACTAAGCCCGGTTATTGCCGGCAAGCAGGAACGCGGGGCGGCTTCACGGCCGCCCCGCCGTATTACGTCACGGACACTGGGGACCATGACCAAATCCGAGTTGATTGAGGCGCTGGCACGGCGCCAGACGCACCTTGCGTTCGGTGACGTCGAAATGGCCGTCAAGAGTGTCATCGAACAGATGAGTCACGCGCTTTCACACGGCGAGCGGATCGAGGTGCGGGGGTTTGGCAGTTTTGCCTTGCACTATCGGCCGCCGCGCATGGGCCGCAACCCCAAGACCGGGGAAGCGGTGGCGCTTCCGGGCAAGCATGTTCCGCATTTCAAACCCGGCAAGGAGCTGCGCGAGCGGGTGAACCAGCAGCTGGAGCTGGAGCAGCACTGAGCGGTTATCCAGAGGCACCTGATGCAGGCAGGCGACGCGACGTCGATCCTGCCTTTTTTGTGGGCGCGGTTTGAGTTGATCTGGAACCTGTGCCGGCCGTGGGCGATCAGTTAAAGTCGCGGCATGCGCCTGCTTTCCTTACTCGTCGTGCTTGTCTTTGTCGTTGTCGGCGTGCTGCTGGGAGCGCTCAATGCCGATCTCGTCACCTACGATTTCGCGGTTGCGCGGCTGACCCTGCCCAAGGGCGCGGCCTGGCTTGCCGCTTTGCTGCTGGGCTGGCTGCTGGGTGGTCTTACCGCCTGGTGGGGGATGCGCTGGCGACAGCGCGCCGAGTTGCGTCGCCTGCGCAAGGCCAAGCCGACCGCGACCCGTTCATGAATCCGCTTTATGCGTTGCTGCTTCTGCCGGTGGCCTTCTTCAGCGGTTGGTGGACCGCGCGGCGCGCTGGCGCGCGTCGCTCGGGCGCCAAGGTCAGCGAACTCTCCTCGGATTATTTCCGCGGCTTGAACTACCTGCTCAACGAAGAGCAGGACAAGGCGATCGAGGTGTTCCTCAAGCTCGCCGAGTACAACCGCGACACGGTGGAAACCCACCTGGCGCTGGGCAACCTGTTTCGTCGCCGCGGCGAGGTCGATCGCGCCATCCGGCTGCACCAGCACCTGGTGTCGCGCCCGGGACTGACCGATGCGATGAAGACCGTGGCCTTGCTGGAGCTGGGCGAGGACTACATGCGCGCCGGCCTGCTCGATCGCGCCGAGACGCTTTTCTGCGATCTGGTGGCGATGGACGCGCATGCGCCATCGGCGCTGCGTCATCTGATCGCGATCTATCAACACGAGCGCGACTGGCACAAGGCGATCGAGCACGCGCGCCGGCTGGAGGCGATGAGCGGCGAGGACGAGTCGGCGATGGTGGCGCAGTTCTACTGCGAACTGGCCGAGCGCTCGCGTCAGCACGGCGCGCACACCGAGGCCGCCGAGTACTTGAACCAGGCCTTCGAGTGCCAGCCGGATTGCGTTCGCGCCTTCATGCTGACCGGACGCCTGCATGCCGAGCAGGGCGAGCACGCCGCGGCAATCACGGCGTATGAGGGCGCGGTGGCGGCTGATATCGCATTTGTCCCGGAAATTCTTCCGCCGCTGCTCAACAGCTACGCCTGCACGCAGCAGATGGAGCGCGCCGAGCGCTTCCTGCAGGACATCCTGGGGCGCTATCACGGCATCTCGCCGGTGCTGGCACTGACGCGGCTGTACCAGCAGCGCGACGGCGAGCGGGTGGCGGTGGATTTCCTCACCGGCCAGCTGCGCCAGCGCCCCTCGGTGCGCGGCCTGATGGCGCTCATCGACGCCACCATGGACAAGATGCACGGCGAAGCGCGCGACAATTTCCTGATCCTGCGCGACCTCACCGAGAAGCTGCTGGAAGGGCAGGCGATGTACCGCTGCAGCCGCTGCGGCTTTGGCGCCAAGGCACACCACTGGCAATGCCCCAGCTGCAAGAACTGGAGCACGATCCGCCCCATCCACGGCGTGGCCAACGAATAGCATGGTGTTGAACGTGCCAGGGCTGGCCCTCTTGATCCCCCTGTTGTCGCTCGTGCTGTCGTTACTAGTGGTGCAGGCGGCGATCGGTTATGCGCATCGGCAGGGCATGCTGGACCAGCCCGGCCAGCGGCGCTCGCACAGCGTGCCGACGCCGCGCGGTGGCGGTATCGGCATCGTGGTGGCCGCGCTGGTGCTTCTGCCGGCGAGCCTGCTGCCTTCATCCCTGCCGTTCGCGGAGACGGCAACGATCTGGCTCGGTCTGGCGATGGTGGCCGCCACCGGCTGGTGGGACGACCACCGACCACTGCCCGTGATCCCGCGCCTGGCAGTGCAGTCGGTGGCCGTGCTGGCGGTTTGCGCATCGCTGGTTGCGGCGGGCATGCCGGTACTCTGGGTGCCGCTGCTGCTGGTGGCCGGCGTAGGCAGCATCAACCTGCACAACTTCATGGACGGCATCGACGGCCTGCTAGCGCAGCAGGTCCTGTTTGTGGTCGCCGGCATGGCCGTGCTGGCGGCAACACAGCGGGACTGGGCCCTGGCCAGCGCGGCCATGGTGCTGGCCATGGCGAGCCTGGGCTTCTGGATCTTCAATCGGTCGCCCGCACGCATCTTCATGGGCGACGTGGGCAGCGGCGCGCTCGGATTCATGGTCTTTGTGCTCACCGTCTTGCTCTGGCGAAATCGCCCCGTGCTGCTCTGGCCGGCAGCCACGCTCAGCGCAAGTTTCGTGGTGGATGCCGGCCTGACCCTGCTGATCAGGATTTGCCGCGGTCGGCGCTGGTACAGTGCGCACCGGGAACACTTGTACCAGTGGCTGGTGCGCAGGGGGGCCACGCACCGGCAGGTCGGCATCGGTTACGCCGCGTGGAACCTTGGCGTGTGCGCGCCGCTTGCCGCACTGGCCTGGTACGAGTCGCCAACCGGTTGGTGGCCGTGCCTCGGCGCGTTCGCCCTGACCGCCGTCACATGGACAAGGCTGAAGCGTTACTGCGTGCAGCGCCGGCCGGCTGGGGAACGACATGTCAATGCGTAAGACCATCGCTGCCATCCACCCGCGCGCCGCCGTGGCGGCGCACGATCTGCTGGTCACGGCCCTGGCGTGGTGGGTCGCCAAGACGCTTCGCTATGCGGTGGTGCCCGAGGCCGACGTCACCTTTTTTGCATTCGAGTTTCCGCTGGTGCTGCTGGTGCAGGGGCTGCTGTTCACCTGGACAGGCCTGTACAAGGGCGTGTGGCGTTTCGCGAGCCTTCCGGATCTCTGGAACATCCTGCGGGCGTCGGTGCTGGGCAGCTTCGCGATCGGACTGATGCTGTTCCTTTACAACCGGCTCGAGGGCGTGCCTCGCTCGGTGCTGCTGCTGTATCCGGTGGTGCTCACGGTTTTTCTTGGTGGGCCGCGCCTGCTTTACCGGTTCTGGAAGGACAGCCGGGTGGATTTGTTCGAATCCAAGGCAGTCAAGCGGGTGCTGATTGTCGGTGCCGACCGGGCGGGCGAGGCCTTGTTGCGTGACTTGCGCCGCGACAGCCGGTATTCGGTGGTGGGTTTCGTCGACGACCAGGGCAACTTGCGCGGTGCCAAGATCGGCGGCTATCCCGTGCTGGGCACGCTTGACCAGTTGCCGGACGTGTCGCGCGAGACCGCGGTGGAGATGCTGCTGATCGCGTTGCCCGGAGCGTCGACGACGCAGATGCGCCATGTGGTCGAGCTGTGCGACAGCACTGGGCTGCCCTACCGCACCGTGCCCCGTCTGGAAGACGTCGTGGCCGGCCGCGCGCATTTCAACGAGATCAAGGAAGTCGCCATCGAGGATCTGCTCGGTCGCGATGCGGTGGAACTCGACTGGACGGCTATTCGCGAAAACCTCAGCGGGCGCCGCGTGCTGGTCACCGGCGGCGGCGGCTCGATCGGCTCGGAACTGTGCCGGCAGGTGGCACGGCTCGGCGCGCAGTCGCTCACGGTGGTGGAGAACAGCGAGTACAACCTCTACCGCATCGGCAAGGAGCTGGCGGCCGACTATCCGGAACTGATCCTCAACGGCGTGCTGGCCGATTGCAGTGATCGCGTCGCGGTGGCGCACACCTTTGGCGAGTTCCGTCCGCAGGTAGTTTTCCATGCAGCGGCCTACAAGCATGTGCCGCTGCTGCAGAACCAGCTGCGCACGGGCTTTCGCAACAACGTGCTGGCGACCCGCAACGTGGCGGAGCTGGCACACGAGCACGGCGTCGAATGCTTCGTGCTGATCTCCACCGACAAGGCGGTCAATCCCACCAGCGTGATGGGTGCGTGCAAGCGCATCGCCGAGATCTGGTGTCAGAACCTCGGCGCGCGCTCGACCACGCGGTTCATCACCGTGCGCTTCGGCAACGTGCTGGACTCGGCCGGTTCGGTGGTGCCGCTGTTCCGCCAGCAGATCCGCGAAGGCGGTCCGGTGACCGTCACCCATCCGGAGATGTCGCGCTATTTCATGACCATTCCCGAGGCCTGCCAGCTGATTCTCCAGGCATCGAGCCTGGGACGAGGTGGCGAGATCTTTGCCCTGGACATGGGTGAGCCGATCAAGATCCGTGACCTGGCCGAGCAGATGATCCGCCTGGCCGGCAAGAAACCCGGTACCGAGATTCCCATCGTCTATACCGGCCTTCGCGCCGGCGAGAAATTGTTCGAGGAGCTGTTTCACGCGCTGGAGAATTACAGCGAGACCGCCCACGCCAAGATCTTCCTCGCGCAGCATCGCGAGGTGCCGTGGGAGCTGTTGCAGGCCGTGATCAACAAGGCGGCCGAGGCCGTCGACCGATTCGATGAAGAAGAATTGCGCCGCTGCGTGTCGAGCCTGCTGCCGTCGTTCCGCTGGAGCGATACGGCGCAGCCCGCCAACGTGGTGTCGATTCGCCGCCAGGAAACAGGAGAGAAGTAAGTGAGCAAGCCGCTGCGCAAGGTCGTGTTCCCCGTCGCCGGACTCGGCACGCGTTTCCTGCCCGCCACCAAGGTGGTGGCCAAGGAAATGCTGCCGGTGCTGGATCGCCCGCTGATCCAGTACGCCGTGGACGAGGCGGTCGATGCGGGGGCGGACACGCTGATCTTCGTCACCAACCGCTACAAGCACGCCATTGCGGATTACTTCGACAAGGCCTACGAGCTGGAGGCCAAGCTGCTGGAAAAGGGCAAGTCCGAGCTGCTGGCGATGGTGCAGGGCACGCTGCCCAGGCACGTGCGGGCGATCTTCGTCACCCAGCCCGAAGCATTGGGCCTGGGCCACGCGGTGCTGTGCGCCAAGCCGGTGGTGGGCGACGAACCGTTCGGCGTGGTCCTTCCGGACGACCTGATCTGGAACGGCGCCCGTCGCGGTGCGCTGGGCCAGATGGCCGACCTGGCGCTGTCGCAGGATGCGGGAGTGATCGCGGTGGAAGAGGTGCCGCGCGACGAGACCGACAAGTACGGCATCGTCGACGCCATGCCGGTCGACGAGCGCAGCGCTACCATCCGCCACATGGTCGAAAAGCCCAAGCCGGCCGACGCGCCGTCGAACCTGGCGGTGGTCGGCCGTTACGTGCTGCCCGGTCGCATCTTTCAGCTGCTGGAGCAGACCACGCCGGGTGCGGGCGGCGAGATCCAGCTTACCGACGCCATCGAGGCGTTGCTCAAGGAGCAGGGCAAAGTGCTGGCCTATCGGTTCGAAGGCACCCGCTTCGACTGCGGCAACAAGGCCGGCCTGGTGCGCGCCACCATGCACATGGCGATGCAGGATCCCAAGCTGGCGGCGGTGGTGCGGGAGTTTGTCGCCACGCAGTAACGGATTCGGGCGACCGACGTCGTTCGGCAGCGGTCGCGCTGGCGTCGGGCAGGCGTATCTTGCCACTGTGCAGCGCTATGCTCGCTGCCTTGCATCCGTGGTTCGGATTCCCATGCGCCCGTCACAGGCTACTTCCTACTACCGCGCGACGGCCAGCGCCTATCAGGCGTTCGCCCCGTTGCAGGGGCGGTGCGAGGCACGGGTCGCCATCATCGGCGGCGGTTACGCCGGTTTGAATACCGCGCTTGGACTGGCCGAGCGCGGCGTCAAGGACGTGGTGCTGCTGGAGCGTGAGCAGGTTGGCTTCGGTGCCTCCGGCCGCAACGGCGGCTTCGTGTTCGGCGGCTACTCGCTGGGCGAGCAGTCGCTGCTCGATCAACTCGGCGAGCCGCGCGCCCGCGCCCTGTTCGGGCTGACCACCGCCGCCGTGCAGCGCATCCGCGAACGCGTGGCCCGTTATGCGATCGCCTGCGATGCGGTGGACGCTGGCGTGATCTGGGCCAACTGGTTCCGCGATCCCGGCGTGCTGCGCCAGCGCCAGCAGCTGCTCGCCGAGCGCTACGGCGTGCACTGGGAGTGGCTGCCGCAGCAGGAGCTGCGCGAGCGCGTGCGCAGTGCGCGCTATTTCGACGGCCTGTACGAGCGTGATGCGCTGCACCTGCATCCGCTCAACTACGCCATCGGCCTGGCGCAGGCAGCGGCTGCGCAAGGCGTGGCCATCCACGAGTCCAGCGGCGTGCGGCGCCTCGATCGCGAGGGCCTGCGCTGGCGCATCACCACCGCCCAGGGCGAGGTACTGGCCGATCAGGTGGTGCTGGCCTGCGGCGGCTATCTGGCCGGCCTGCAGAAAGCCATCGATCGTGCCGTGCTGCCCATCGCTACCTACGTGATGGTGACCGAACCGCTGGGCGATCGCCTCGACGACTGCCTGCACACGCGCGCCGCGATCTACGACAGCCGCTTTGCTTTCGACTACTACCGCCCGCTGCCCGATCGGCGCCTGCTGTGGGGCGGGCGCATTTCGGTGCTGAACCGCTCGCCGCGGGCGGTGCAGCGGCTGCTCACACGCGATCTGCTGCGCGTGTTTCCCCAGCTCAAGGGCGTGCGCATCGATTACGCCTGGTCCGGCCTGATGAGCTACGCCCGCCACCAGATGCCGCAGATCGGCAGCGACGGCAGCGGCCTGTGGTGGGCGCAGGCCTTTGGCGGCCACGGCGTGGCACCGACCTGCGCAGCCGGCGAACTGCTGGCCGCGGCGATCGCCGAGGGCGATGACGGCTGGAAGCAGTTTGCCGACTACGGCCTGCCCAGCACCCATCGTCCCGCCGGCTTCGCCGCCGCGCAGGCGACCTACTGGTGGCATGAGTTCAACGACTGGCTGAAGACCCGGCTGGAAGGCTGAGACGGTCTGACTGGGCGGCCAAGGCGATTGCGGTTAACGTGCGGCCTTCTTGCTGCCGCATTCCAGCCCGCATGACCAACATTGTCCCCGCAGCCGAAATCGCCTGGTCCGATTTCGAGAAAGTCCTCATCGTCGCCGGCACCGTCACCCGGATCGAGGCGTTTCCCGAGGCGCGACGACCGGCCTGGAAGGTGTGGGCCGATTTCGGCCCCTGGGGTGAGCGCAAGACCAGCGCGCAGATCGCGGCGCTGTACCGCGCCGAAGATCTGCTCGGCCGGCAGATCGTCGGCGTGATCAATTTCCCCGAGAAGCAGATCGGCCCGTTCCGCTCGCAGTTCCTGCTGACCGGTTTCCATACCGACGAGGGCGTGGTGATCACCACGGTCGAGCGGCCGGTGCCCAATGGCGCGCGAATGAGCTGAGGCGGGGCGCTGACGCCCGCGCCTGGTTGATCAGAGCATCCCCAGGGTCGGGCGACTCGGCGCCATCACCGCACCGCGCACTGCTTGCCAGCGCTCAAGCCGTGCGGTCCAGCCACACCTCCAGCCCTTGCGCATTGAGCGTGATGTCCATGCCCAGTACCAGGGCCTCCAGCGCGTCACGGCCCTGCAGCCAGCCGTGGGCTTCGGCGCGGCCTGCATAGAGGTCGCCCAGCGCCGACTTCAGCACCTCGTGCCGGTTTGGCTTGCCGTTTGCCTCGCGCGCCAGCGCCACCATGGCGTCGATTTGTGCGTGCAGGTCCGCGGCCAGGCGCTCCACCTGCTCCACGCGGCCGTAGTGGGTGAGGTACATCGCCTCGGGTTTGAGGGCGAGCAGCCGGTCGATGGAGTGATGCAGCGCCTCCGGATCGAACTGCACCGGCGAGGTGGTGGGGATGATGAACGCACCTTG
>DASUJJ010000042.1:0-8238 GCA_036279335.1 Dyella sp. | reverse complement strand
ACAAGGCCCACAAACAGCACGCCAGCCAGCAGGGCGCGCGCGGGACGAAGGAAGCGGGATCGCGAGGTATCAGTCATGCGGACCGAGTCTAACGGCGGTGCCTGAACCGGCCGTTTGCGGTGGCCGCAGCACTGGCCGCGGTGGGTCCTGTCCTCAGCGTGACAGCGCGTTTTCACGCCACTGCAGCGGCGCGTCCAGGGCGGCGCCGTCCAGGCACGCCCGGCCATCGCGCAGCGACAGCCGCCCCTGCGCGATGTGCGCCACCACGGCGGGCAGCAGGCGGTGTTCAAGCGCCAGCAGGCGCGATGCCAGCGTCTGCTCGTCGTCATCCGGGGCGATCGCGATGCGCGCCTGCGCGATCACCGGCCCGCCGTCGAGCTCGGCGGTGACGTAGTGCACGCTGGCACCGTGCTCGGCATCGCCCGCCTCCAGCGCGCGGCGATGCGTGTGCAGGCCGCGGTACTTGGGCAGCAGCGAGGGATGGATGTTGATCATCCGGCCCACCCACGGCGCCAGCACGGCGCCGTCGATGATGCGCATGAAGCCGGCCAGCACCAGCAGCTCGGCGCCGGAGCCGGCGACGTGTTCGAACAGCGCGCGGTCGAACGCGGCGCGGTCGGGGTAGTCCCGCGGCGAAAGCGCAAGCGTGGGTACGTCGGCGGCGCGCGCCAGCGCCAGTGCGCCGGCGTCGGCCTTGTCGCTGCCGAGCAGCACGAATTGCACCGGCAGGTTGCCGCGCGCGCGCGCCTCCAGCAGGGCGGCAAAGTTGCTGCCGCGCCCGGAAGCGAGCACGGCGATGCGCAGGGGGGAGGGCGGCAGCTCGGGCATGGTCATCACGCGGGAGGCGAGTGCGGAGCGGGGCGGCGAGGGCGTGGCGGACACGGTCCGTCTCTCACTGCTCGCTCCTGCCCACTCGCTCCTCGCTGCCTCAGCCGATGTGCACGCGCTCGTCGCCGCGTGCGGCGACCACCTCGCCGATCACGCGCGTGGCCAGCCCGTGCTTTTCCAGCAGGGCGGCGGCGGCGCTGACCGCCGCGGGCGGCAGGATCACGGTGAAGCCGATGCCGCAGTTGAAGGTGCGCCACATTTCCTCGCGCGCCACCTTGCCCTCGCGCATCAGCCACTCGAACACCGGCGGCAGCACGATGGACGAGGCTTCGAGGGCCAGGCCCAGGCCGTCCGGCACTACGCGGATGATGTTTTCCTGCAGCCCGCCGCCGGTGATGTGCGCCATGCCGTGGATGGCTCCGGCCTGCTCGCGCAGCAACGCCAGCATGGGCTTCACGTAGATGGTGGTGGGCGCCATCAGCGCGTCGGCCAGGGTGATGCCGCCCAGATCGAGGTCGAACGGGCTGCCGGCGCGCTCGACGATCTTGCGGATCAGCGAATAGCCGTTGGAGTGGGGGCCGGAAGAGGCCACGCCCAGCACGAGGTCGCCGGCCACGATGGCATCGCCGCTCATCAGGTCGGTCTTTTCCACCGCGCCAACGGTGAAGCCGGCCAGGTCGTACTCGCCCGGCGGGTACATGTCGGGCATCTCGGCCGTCTCGCCGCCGATCAGCGCGCAGCCGGCCAGTTCGCAGCCGGTGGCGATGCCGCCGACCACGGCCACGGTGGTGTCCACGTCCAGCTTGCCGGTGGCGAAATAATCGAGGAAGAACAGCGGCTCGGCGCCCTGCACCAGCACGTCGTTCACGCACATGCCGACCAGGTCGATGCCGATGGTGTCGTGGCGGCCCAGCGTCTGCGCCAGCTTCAGCTTGGTGCCGACGCCGTCGGTGCCGGAGACCAGCACCGGCTCCCGGTAGCGGGTGCCGAGATTGAACAGTCCGCCGAAGCCGCCCAGCCCGCCCATCACCTCGGGGCGAAAGGTACGCTTGACCAGTGGCTTGATGCGTTCGACCACGGCGTTGCCGGCGTCGATGTCCACGCCGGCGGCGCGGTAGGTAAGGGCGTCGGACATGGCTGCAACCCGCGTCAATAAACGCCCAATGATAGACGCTGGGGGCCGGATTGGGCAGACTTCCGGGACACCTTCCAGGATGTCCCACCCCGCCCATGCGCCTGTCCCGACTGCTGTCCGTCCTGTTTGTGCTCGGCCTTGCCGGGCTGATGCCCGCGCACGCGCAGGTCACGCCCGACTCGCCTTATTCGGTGACCCTGCCGGTTACCGGCACCGACGAGGCGCAGCGCGATGCCACCTTCGCCGCCGCGCTGGGCCAGGTGCTGACGCGCGTGGCCGGGGGGCAGGACCTGCGCGGCAAGCCCGGGTTCGACGAGGCGATCCAGGGCGCCGGCGGCATGGTGAGCAATTACCAGTACGTTCGCGCCGGTGAGGGCCTGGCCCTGCAGGTCACCTTCGACCGCGCCGCAGTGAGCCATCTGATCGGGAAACTCGGCGCGCCCGCGGCAGGCGTGAAGCCGCCGGTGCTGCTGCTGGTGCAGGGCACCGATGGCCAACTGCTCAGCGGCGATTCGCTGGACGCGTTGGCGAAATCCGCGGCAGCGCAAGGCTACGGGGTGGTCTATCCCGATCCCACCCAGCCGCCGTCGCTGGACCGCGTGGCCGCGGTGGACCCGGCTGCCATGGCCGCCCTCACCGCCCGTTACAAGACCGGGCTGGTGTTGATCGGGCGGCTGCATCCGGGCAGCGCCGACTGGACGCTGGTCTCGGGCGGTTCCGCACAGAGCTGGACCAGCAGCGGCCCCGCCGAGGATGCCCTGTTCGCCGCCGCCGGGGACGCCATGGCGGCGCGCGTGGGCAAGCAGCTCAACGTGATCGGCGCCGGCAGCAGCGAGGGCACGCTGTGGGTCGAGGGCGTGCGCTCGGCGATGGACTACGCACATCTGCTCAATCTGCTGCGCAACGATCCGGCGGTAAGCAAGGTGGGCACGGTGGGCGCCAAGGACGACGGCGTGCTGCTGCGCGTCACCGCCGCCCTGCCGCTTGATGCGCTGGCGACCAGCCTGGCCGCCGATGGCCGCCTGCTGCAGGCGCCGGTGGCGCATCCCGGTGCCGACGCCAGCCTGCGCTGGCTGCACTGAATGCGTCCGCTGCGGCCAGCAATGAACCGCCCACCGGTAGCGCGGCCATGAACGCCCGGGAATCGCGCCGCTGGCAGCTGCTGGCCATCGTGGCCGTGCTCGTCTACCTCATCTACCTGCTGGCCCCGGTGCTGATGCCGTTTGCGCTGGCCGCCATGCTGGCCTACCTGGGCGATCCCCTGGCCGACCGGCTGGAGCGGCTGGGCCTGGGCCGCACGCTGGCGGTCACCATCGTGTTCGTGGTGATCCTGCTGCTCACGGTCGGGGCGCTGCTGCTGCTGATCCCGCTGATCTCGCATCAGATCGACAGCCTCATCGACAACCTGCCCACCTACGGCACGTGGATTCGCGACGTCGCCCTGCCGTGGGTGCAGGCCAAGCTGCGGCTGGATCGCAACGTGTTCGACACCAGCCGGCTGGTCGACGCGGCGAGGGAGCACATGGGCTCCATCGGCAGCGTGCTCGGCAAGCTCTCCCGCTCGGGCGTGGGCGTGCTGATGTGGATGACCAACCTGGTGCTGATCCCGGTGGTGGCGTTCTACCTGCTGCGCGACTGGGACCGGCTGGTGGCCTGGATCGATTCCATGCTGCCGCGCTCGATCGAGCCCACCGTGGCCCACCTGGCGCGGGAGTCGGACAAGGTGCTGGGCGCCTTCGTGCGTGGCCAGATGCTGGTGATGCTGGCGCTGGGCGTGTTCTACGGCGGCGGGCTGGCCGTGGTCGGGCTGTCGGTGGGGCCGCTGATCGGTATGATCGCCGGCCTGCTCAGTTTCGTGCCGTACCTGGGTTTCATCATCGGTTTTGGCGCCGCGTTGATCGCAGTCCTGGTGCAGTACGGCGACTGGACGCATCTTCTGCTGGTATGCGGTGTGTTCGTGATCGGCCAGCTGCTGGAAGGCTATGTGCTGGTGCCCAAGCTGGTCGGCGACAAGATCGGCCTGCATCCGGTGGCGGTGATCTTCGCGGTGCTGGCCGGCGGCTATCTGTTCGGCTTCCTCGGCGTGCTGCTGGCGCTGCCGGCCGCCTCGGTCATCCTGGTGCTGCTGCGCTACCTGTCCGAGCGCTATCGGCTGAGCCATCTGTATACCGAAACCGGTCGGGATGACCCGGTGATTCCCGACGGCGAGTCATCCGTCGTCATTGTTGCCAGCGACGTCCGCGCCGAGGCGCCCATGCCGGCGTCGCGAGCTGACGGGCAGCCGCCGGCTTCCCCATGATCGCCCAGCTGCCGCTTGCCCTGCGCTGGCCGCGCCGCCAGCGCTTCGAGCACTTCCACGCCGGCGCCAATGCCGCGGCATTGGCCGCGGTGCAGATACTGGCGCTGGAGCATGCCGCGCCGTGGCTTTACCTGCAGGGCTCCCATGGCAGCGGTCGCAGCCACTTGCTGATGGCGGCCTGCCAGGCGGCGAGCGCGGCAGGACGGCGCGTGCAATACCTGCCGCTGGCCACCCTGGCCGATCACGCGGCCGCCTTGCGTGGCGTTGCCGGCAGCGAATTGCTGGCGCTGGACGACCTCGGTGCGATCGCCGGCAAGCGCGAGGCGGAGCACGCACTGTTCGACCTGTACAACCGCGCCCGCGCCGAAGGCAGCGCCCTGCTGTTCGCCGCCGACGCGACGCCGACGCAACTCGGCCTCGAACTGCCCGACCTGCGCTCGCGACTCGGTGCCTGCACCCAGTTCGCACTCAAGCCGCTGGACGATGACGAACGTCGCGCTGTACTGAAGGCGCAGGCCGCCGCGCGCGGCATCGAACTGGACGACAGCGTGCTGGACTGGCTGTTCGCCCGCTATGCGCGCGATCTCGGCGCGCTGCTGGATCTGCTGGACAAGCTGGATGTGGCGTCGCTGGCGGCGCAGCGGCGAATCACCGTGCCGTTCCTGCGCGGGTTTTTGCGTGAGACGTCTGGCTGATTAGAACTATTGCCGGGCACGGTGTGGCCGTGGCGGGGTCTCATCCGGGATTGGTTGGCGATAGCCGGAGGCGTTGATCCATGGTCTTCCCCTGAATGTGTCCGCATTGATGGGCAGGGCTCGCCTGATCCGCCGATGCAGTTTCAATAGGGAGTGAAGGAAAGCGTTTTTCTGTCAATGAATTCCGGTGGTTCCCGGCTCAGAAAAATTTCGTCCCCGATATTCAACACCAGCAGCTGGCCGTGATCAAAAGACAGGTACAGGCCAAGCTCGTCACCAATGACCACATCCATAATGGAGCCCGCTTCGCACAACAAATGGCCGAGTAACGGTGAAATACTCGCAATATCAGATCCTTCGAGCATTACTATTTCAGATGACTCGAAAGTCATTGATTTGGCATCAGCCACCTCATGACACAAGCCCTCTCCGTCAGGGCTGCCAATGATTGTGATCGTACTTCCGCTCAAGGTTATGTTCAGGAAAAGCGGATTCTGATGGCCTTTATCACTTTTAATATGATAAAAAAGTTTCAAGCCGTCGAGTTTGGTGCCAACTTTTGATCTCCAAAAGGATGGTGCATCTGGCTCGCATGTTTGCATCATTTTGCAGCGTCCAGTGCGCTTCTGACGAAGCTGTTGTTGATGCCGTCCTTTAGAATCGTCACGAACTCACCTTTGACCGTGGTGACTACTACGTTTGCACCTTTGATGCGGAATTCGGCGGAACCAATTCCGCCGCCTTCACCCAGTCCTCTCCAGCTCCCGGATACAACCTGCGATGGATTAGAGCCGATGTCATTAATCAATTTTGTTAGTGCGGTTCTGTCTGCCGCATTTGCAGGATTTCCACCAAAGTCACGGACATGTTTTGCCAATTTCCTTCCGAGCTGTTCGCTGCCGACGGAAAATTCGCGCGCTGATAGCCTTCTCGTAGTGAGAGAGATTAGTTTTTTGACCCCTCCCCTTGTGAGGGCTGCCCCATCAGCTATGGACTATCCAAGGAATAGACCTTTTGCGCCAGCTCTGGAGCCGTCAGCCCACATTTGCAAATGCTGCTCTGGAGTAATTTTTCCTTCTTCGAGCAACTCATCAGCGGCCATGCCAGTAAGGCTCATGTTTTCGTATGATTGCCTGCCATCTGGATCGGTAAATCGAAGGGGATTATTGTTGGCATAATTATACCGGCCGAAGGTAAAGACATTTCCTGCTTTCGGACTAGCCGGATCTATGCTTAAGAATCGACCTGTTATCGTATCGTAATACCGCGCCTGCATATAAACGAGCCCGGTATCCGGATCGTTCACGTGCCCGGTGTAGCCTGGCCCATTCGGTGCAGTGCCCATCACCTGCGTGCCATACGGCGTGTAGTCGTAGGTCGCGATGATGTTGCCCTGTTCATCGGCCTCCGCGAGAGGCGTGCCTTGCGGATCGGTGTAGACGTAGGTGACCTTGCCCGCGTGGGAGAGTCCACACAGTGCGAGCCAGAAGCAGGCAATCGAAAAAATGACCTTGAGGTGTTTCGTCCCACCGCTTCCTTGCCAGAGAGGTGGTTGATCGTACAACTTTGGTGCATGCAAGCGATCAAAGCGCCCCTGCGCCTTGATTGATATCAGCTGGGCGTTGGCTCAGGCCTTCAGCAATCCCGGCGTCGCCTGCTGCCCGATGGCATCGACCATCGCCCTGGCCACATTGAGGTTGCCGGCGATCAGGTTGCCGCTGGCGGGGATGCCGTCGCGGCCGGCGAAGTCGCAGTAGCGCCCGCCGGCCTCGTGCACCAGCAGCACGCCGGCGGCCATGTCCCACGGCTTGAGGCCGATCTCGAAGTAGCCGTCGTAGCGGCCGGCGGCGGTGTAGGCCAGGTCCAGCGCGGCGGAGCCGGAGCGGCGGATGTCCTCGGCCTGGCCGAGGATGGCGCGCGTCATGTCTATCTGCGGGGTCAGGTGCGCGCGCTGGCGGTAGGGAAAGCCGGTGGCGATCATCGCGCCGCCCAGGTTCTCGCGCTTGCTCACGCGCATGCGGCGGTCGTTGAGGTAGGCGCCGTCGCCCTTGCTGGCGGTGTACAGCTCGTCGCGCAGCGGGTCGAACACCACGCCGTGCACCGGCACGCCCTTTTCCAGCAGGGCGATTGAGACGCAGAAGTGCGGGATGCCGCGCAGATAGTTGTGGGTGCCGTCGAGCGGGTCGATCACCCACTGCAGCGGGCCCTTGCCGATGGCGCCACTTTCCTCGCCAAGGATGGCGTGATCCGGGTAGGCCCGACGCAGCTCCTTGATGATTTCCGCCTCGGCCAGCTTGTCGACCTCGGAGACGAAGTCCAGCTGCTGCTTCTCGACGATGTTCAGCCCGTCGATGCGGTTCATGTAGCGCAGGATGATGTTTCCTGCAGAGCGCGCGGCGCGCGCCGCGATGGTGACGGCGGGTCTGGGCATGGCTTCGGCTTTGTAAAAAGAACGGGTTAGCGGCCGCGGATTCTAGCAGAGGTGGGCGCTGCCGGCAGTTTGTCGAGCAGTGGTGCGCCCGGAAAAGGGCGGGAGTGACGCCATCTCGACTATTCTTGGCGCCCGTTTTCCGCCGGAATGCCCCCCGCATGAGCGCCCTCGACCTTGCCCCCTTGTTCCGTTTCGTGCTGGTGCGCACCTCGCATCCGGGCAATATCGGCAGCGCGGCGCGGGCGATCCGCACGATGGGCTTCACGCGCCTGACGCTGGTGGCGCCGCATCGCTTTCCCGATCCCGAAGCCTCGGCGCTGGCAGCGGGGGCGGATGACGTATTGGCGTCCGCCCCGGTGCATGACGGCCTGGTCGACGGGCTGGCCGGCAGCACCTTTGCGCTGGGGCTCTCGGCGCGCCGGCGCGGCGTGAATCTGCCCGAGCTCAGCCCGCGTGAGGGCGTGGCGCAGGCGCTGGCCGCGGCGGCGCGTGGCGAGCAGGTGTCGCTGGTGTTCGGCAACGAGCGCACCGGGCTGGAGAACGAGGAGCTGGCCCGCTGCCACGCGATGGTGCGCATCCCCAGCGTGGAGGATTTCAGCTCGCTCAATCTTTCCCAGGCGGTGCAGGTGATGGCCTACGAGCTGCGCCTGGCGCTGCTCGGTGACGAGGCGCCCGAGGCGCCGCCGCTGCACGAGGAGCCGCCGGCCGATGCGGAGAAGATGGAGCGCTTCTACGAGCACCTGGCGCAGACGCTGGACGACATCGATTTCCACAAGGGCCGCGCGCCCACCACGATCATGCTCAGGCTGCGCAAGCTGTTCCAGCGCGCGCAGATGAGCGAGCGCGAGCT
>DASUJJ010000041.1:0-2664 GCA_036279335.1 Dyella sp. | reverse complement strand
TCCTTGCCCTGGATCATCTCCAGGCTGGCGTAGGCCGGGGTGAGCGCGCCGAGCGTGCCGGCGTCGAACACGGTCTGCTCGCCGACTTGGTCGCCCATGTGCTTGCCGGCGCGCGCGATGCCGAAGTCGAACACCTTGGGCACGCCGTCGCGGGTGACCATGACGTTGCCGGGCTTGAAATCCGAATGCACCACGCCCGAGGCGTGCGCGCGCTTGAGCGCCCAGGCCATGCCCTCGATCAGCGGTCGCGCCCTGGCCAGCGGCATGCCGTTGTAGGCCTTCTCGCGGATCAGCTGCTTGAGGTCGGAACCATCGACGTACTCCATCGTCATGAAGACGATGGTGCGGTCCTTGTCGAAGTCGTACACGCGCACGATGTTGTCGTGCGCCAGCGACTGCGAGCGGCGCGACTCGCGCTGCAGCGCGATCAGCGAATCGGGGTGGCGGCGGAACTCGTCGTTGAGCACCTTCACCGCGACGTAGGGATCGCGGTCGCGCGCTTCCACCTTGCGCTCGTCGCGGGCGAGGAACACCACGCCCATGCCGCCGCGGCCGATCTCCTTCTCCAGATGGAAGCGCCCCTTCAGCACGCTGCCCACGGTGGCGTAGTCGCCGCCTTCGGCATCGGCCACGCGCTGCCAGCTGTCCATGTTGAAGCTGCTGCTGGTGCCCGTGCCGGTGGCGCCCTGCGTGCCGGTGACGCTGGTAGCCTGCGCATCGCCGGGGCGCGCCGAGGCGGGCTTGACCATGGTCGCTTCGTCGTCGAGGCCGGCGCGGGGCAGCGAGGCGGGCTGCACCACGGTGGCATCGTCGTTGTCCGCGGCGATTGGCGGTGTGCCGCCGGCCTGCACTACGGTGGCGTCGTCCGGCGCCGCGCGGGAACCGGCGGCGGACGGCTGGATCACGGTGGCATCGTCGTCGGCCACTGGCGGACGGGAGGTGCTTCCCTGCAGCGAGCGCAGCCGCGCGAGCAGCGCCTCGACCGCTTCGCTCGACAGGCGGCCTTCGTCGCCGAGGCGCTGCACCAGCGCCACTTCCTCGCGATGGATCGCTTCCGGCTGCGCGCCGCGCGAGGCGAGCACGTCGAGCAGGGTCGATAGCTGCAGCTTGTCGGCCTGGTAGGCGGCAATGAGTTCGTTGAGAAAATTCATGAATGAGGGGTCTTGTTCAATCCTGCAGCCGCACGACGACGGCGGAAACGTTGTCGCGTGCGGCCCGGCCCAGCGCGATGCCGAGCAGGTTGTTCAGCACCGTCTGCGGCGGGTCGTGCGGGCGGCACTGCGCCTCCATCTCGACATCGGACATTTCCTTGTTGATGCCGTCGGAACACAGCACGAACTGCATGCCGGCGCGGCAGCCGGCGATCTGCCAGTCGACGAAAAGCTGGTCTTCGGCGCCGATCGCGCGGGTGAGCACGCCGGCGCCCGCCTGCGGCTGCGCCGGCAGGCCGCCGAACTGGGTCACGTCGTCCTTCATGCCGTGCACGTGGTCGGCGCTGACCTGTTCGAGGCGGCCGTTTTCCACGCAGTAGGCGCGGCTGTCGCCGACCCAGCCGCACAGCATGAAGTCCTTGTGGTGCACCAGCAGCACCACGGTGGAGCCGATGATGTCCACGCCGCGGGTGTTGGCGGTGGCGATCAGGTCGGTGTTGACCTGCACCAGCGTGTCCTCGATCGCCTCGATGAAATCGAACACGCTGCCGCTGCGGGTGAGCGCACCGAGGCGGTCGACGATCAGCGCGCTGGCGTAGTCGCCGGCCGAATGACCGCCCATGCCGTCGGCCACCACCCACAGGCCGAGGTCGTCGCGCACGAGGATCGCGTCCTCGTTGTGCCGGCGCACCTTGCCGGTGACGCTGAGACCAGCCGATACGTAGGAGTTCGTCATGACGCGATCTCGATGACGGCCAGCGGCCACGGCGAGGGATCGGTGCCCAGCGCGCAGGCGTGGGCAATGCGGGCGCGGGCGCCGTCGCAGTCGGGCAGCGACAGCGCCTGGGCCAGCAGCGCCGGGTCCAGCGCCATCAGCCGGCGGGTGGACAGCAGCAGGAAGCGGTCGCCCGGCTCCACCGCGCACACGATGTCGTCGCACTGCGGCTCGCCGGCACCGCCCAGGCCCACGGCCACCGCCCCACGGCGGTTGGTCAGCAGGGTGTCGACGCCGGCCGACGCCGACGCGCTCTCGCCGGCGAACACCGGACGCATCTGGCCGCGTCGCCACTGCCACGCCTCGCCGGTGCCGATGCGCAGCAGCGCCGCCCAGCGCCCGGTGGTGTGCAGCGCGATCACCGCCGCGTCTTCCATCACCGGATCGATCAGGTCCTCGCTGGTCGCCTGCAGCGCGGCATGGCGGGCCAGCAGCCGCTCGCGCAGCTTCTGCATGCCGCCGGAGAAGTCGCCCGGCTGCATCGCAGCCGCCACCGCCTGCGCCGTGGCGGCGCCGCGGCAGCGCGGATCGTGCGCACCGTCATCGGCGGCCAGTACGGTCAGCGCACCATCGGGGCTGCGATACACCGTGTGCATTGCCGGTGCCGCCGCAGCAGCTGCCGGCGTCGACGCTACGGGTGCTGCGGGCGGCACAGGGGCTGGTCCGGGCTCTGCTGACGCGGCCGGCGATGGAGCGGCCGCTGCGGGCGCGGCGCGACCGAAGCCCGGCACGGTGATG
>DASUJJ010000040.1:0-6474 GCA_036279335.1 Dyella sp. | reverse complement strand
CGCTGTGGGATGAGGTGAGCCGCGCCGACACCGCCGAGGGCCTGTCGATCTACGACGCCATGGCCGAAAAGGCGGGCTCCAGGGCACGCCTGCACGCGCTGGCCGAAGCCGTCGACCGACTGCAGAAGGATTTCGGCCACTGGGGCGTGCCGTGGGGCGAGATCAACCGCTTCCAGCGAATCAACGGCGAGCTGGTGCAGCCGTTCGACGACAGCAAGCCCAGCATCCCGGTGCCGTTCACCTCCTCTCGCTGGGGCTCGCTCGCCTCCTTCGGCGCGCACCGCTGGCCGGGCACCAGGCGCTACTACGGCACCGGCGGCAACAGCTTCGTTGCCGTGGTGGAATTCGGTCCCAGGGTCAGCGCCCGCGCGATCACCGCCGGCGGCGAGAGCGGGCATCCGGAGTCGCCGCACTTCAACGACGAAGCCGAGCGCTACACCACCGGCAACCTGCGCGAGGTCTATTACTGGCCCGAACAATTGAAGGGCCACACCGAGCAGGTCTACCACCCGGGCGAGTGAAAGCGCGCGAGCAAATCCTTGGCCTCGTGCGGCATATCGCACGAGGCGACAGCGCTACGCCTCGCGGCGGAACACCCGCCGAAACAGCGCCATCACCGCGATGCTCGCGGCGCTCAAGCCGCCGAACAGCAGGATCTCGAACGGCCACAGGTTGTGCGAGGTGGGATCGCGCGCCACACCGACGACGATGTTCAGCACTGTCCACGCCATCAGCGCGGCGGGGATCGCCGCCAGCACGCGCCACCCGCCGCGCCAGCGCCACAGCGCCCACGCCGGCGCGACCAGGCCAACCAGGCCGATGGCGAACATCGCCAGCATGAATGCGCTGAAGAAGGCGACCGTCCCCGCGCTGATCGGCTCGCTCGCTGCGGCCTGGCGGGGGACCTGCTGCTGCGCCTTGTCGCGCGCACGCAGCTGCTGCACCCAGTCGGGCAGCGTCTCGTCGGCCACCGGATCGAAGCCGCCGGTGAGGTGCACCGGATAGGTCGCCACCACCGGCGTGTGATCCAGGCTGCCGTCGCCGGCGGTGATGCGGATCTCGTCCACCTCGTCGCCCGGCTGCATGAAGAAGAACCAGCCCAGCGCCTCGCCCTCGCCGCGGTAGCGCGCCGACGGGTTGCTGCCGACTTTCGCCGGCTCGCCGCGGAAATACGGGCGGATCCAGATGCCCACCGGCGTGCTGCTGCGATAGGCCAGGCGCAGGTAGAAGTTCTGGTTGCGGCCGAGCGTGAGGTCATCGCCCTGCGGCCAGGTGTCGGTGACGGTCACCGTGGGCGTCGGCGCGGCGTCCTGCGCGCGGGTGCCGCCAGCAGGCGACAGCAGCGCGAGCGCCAACAGCATGCCGAGCGTTGCGGCGATCGGAACAAGTCTGCGCATGTGTGCCTTCCCCCTTGTGCGGGCGCAGTCTAGTCAATGCTGGCGCATCCTTGTCATCGCGCCGGGCGGGGTGCGCCCTATGATGGCCGCGACGCGTGTCCGGGAATCGCCATGACCTCACGCATCACCCGCCCCACGCTCGCCGCCCGCGTCACCGACGCGGCGCAGGCCGCAGCGCACATCCGGCCCGGCATGACCGTGGGCATGAGCGGCTTCACCGGCGCGGGCTATCCCAAGCAGGTGCCGCAGGCGCTGGCGGTGCAGATCGCCGCGGCGAGCGCGGCGAGCGTTTCGGCATCCGCATGCTCACCGGCGCCTCCACCGCGCCGGAGCTGGACGGCGTGCTGGCGCGCACCGGTGGCATCGATTTCCGCCTGCCCTACCAGTCCGACCCCGAGCTGCGCGAGCGCATCAACCGCGGCGAGATCGACTACATGGACATCCACCTCGGCCACGTGGCGCAGTTCGCCGGCTCGGGCTTTTTCGGCGCCATCGACATGGCCCTGATCGAAGTGGCCGCGATCCGGCCCGACGGCGCGCTGGTGCCGTCCACCTCGGTGGGCAACAACGCCACCTGGCTGGAGCTGGCCGACACGGTGATCCTCGAGGTCAACGCCGATCAGCCGGCCGGGCTCGAGGGCATGCATGACATCACCGCCTGCACGATGCCGCCCCACTCCGTGCCGATCCCGCTCACCGCTCCCGGCCAGCGCATCGGCGAGCCGTATCTGCGCGTGGACCCGGCGAAGGTGGTGGCAGTGGTCGAAACGCATGGACCCGACCGGCTCACTCCGTTCACGCCACCGGATGACGCCAGCCGCCGCATCGCCGGCCACCTCGTCGAGTTCTTCCGCCACGAAGTGGCGCGCGGCCGTTTGCCGGCGAACCTGCTGCCGCTGCAGTCGGGCGTGGGCAACATCGCCAACGCGGTGCTGGAGGGCCTGCGCGAAGGCGGCTTCGCCCAGCTCACCGCGTATACCGAGGTGATCCAGGACGCGATGCTCGGGATGATCCGCGACGGCCTGATCACCGCCGCTTCGGCCACCGCGCTGTCGCTGAGCCCGGCGGGCGTGACGGATTTCGTGGCGCGCATCGAGCACTATCGCCAGCACATCGTGCTGCGCCCGCAGGAGCTCTCCAACCATGCTGAGCTGATCCGCCGGCTCGGCTGCCTCGCCCTCAACGGCATGGTGGAGGCGGACATCTACGGCAACGTCAATTCCACCCACGTGGCCGGCACGCGCATCATCAACGGTATCGGCGGTTCGGGCGACTTCGCGCGCAACAGCTTCATCGCCTGCTTCATGACGCCGAGCACGGCCAAATGCGGCGCAGTGTCGACCATCGTGCCGATGGTCAGCCACGTCGACCACACCGAGCACGACGTGTCGGTGGTGGTCACCGAACAGGGGCTGGCCGACCTGCGCGGGCTGTCACCGCGGCAGCGTGCATACGCCATCATTTCCCACTGCGCGCACCCGGATTTCCGCCCGCAGCTGCACGACTACTTTGACCGCGCCTACCTGCACAGCCGGGGTCTGCACACGCCGCACCTGCTGGCCGAGGCGCTGTCGTGGCACCAGCGCTTTCTGGACACCGGCAGCATGCGGGTGTGACGGTTCTCAGGCCGCGGCCGGCAGCGCCCGCCGCATCGTGCGGCGTTCGCGCAGGCGCAGGAACGGACGCTCCACGCCAAGATGCAGCGCACTGCCCAGCGCCAGCGCGGCGAGCGCGTACACCGCGAAGATTGCCACCCCGTGCAGGCGATCGCCCAGCGTGACCTGCACCAGATGGAAGGCGATCTTGTGGCTGAGATACAGGCTGTAGGAGATGCCGGCGATCCATGCCGCACCCGGCACGCGCCAGCGCCCGAGCGCGCTGACCGGCCCCGCCGCCGCCAACACCAGCAGGCCGATGCCCGCCGACAGCAGCGGCCAGCCGATCGCGTTGGGCAGCAGCGCCACGCGATCGCGAAACAACCAGAACGCGCCGACCATCACCGCCAGCCCAGCCCACATCGCCACCGTGGCGTGCGCCTGCGCGCGCGTGAACAGCATCGGGCGGAACGCCTTGAGCGCGGCCAGCAACACACCGGCCAGCAAACCATCCAGTCGCGCCCAGGTGGGAAAGTACAGATCCTCGATGTACCAGTTGCGCGGCGGGTCCAGCGCCGTGTCGTGCAGCCACAGCGCCGTGCGCAGCGCGATGCCGCCCAGCACCAGCAGCAGCGCCACGCCCGCCAGCACCTTGCCGGAGCGCCGCCGCGCCAGCGCCAGCGCCAGCAGCGGGAACAGCAGGTAGAAGTGTTCCTCCACGCACAGCGACCAGGCGTGCGAGAACGCCGGCTGCGCCCTGTAGTCGATCAGCAAATTCAGCGTGAACGTGGCGAACTGCCACCACGGCGCCAGGCCATCGAACTCGCGCAAGGCCGGCACGAACACATACAGCGCCAGCACCACCGCGAACGCGGGCAGGATGCGATACGCACGCCGCCGGTAGAAATCAACGACGTCGAGCCGCTCGCCGCGCGCCAGCGGCGCCAGCACCTGGCCACCGATCAGGAAGCCGCTGAGCACGAAGAAAATGTCCACGCCCACCCAGCCGTAGCGCGACAGCCAGTCGAAATGCGGCCCCAGTCCGCCGACCACCCACGAGTGGAACAGCATCACCCAGACGATGGCGGCGGCGCGCAGGGTGTCGAGACCGGGGAGTCGTTGCATGGGCGGGCGTTCCTTCGCGACAAAGACGCGAGCATGCCGGCAATGGCTGGGGCGAAGCCATGGTGGATGTGTGGCGTGATGCGGGCAGTAGTCGCTGATCGCGGAGCTATGGGGTGCCCTTCGACTTCGGCGCGAGGCGCCTACGCTCAGGGCGAACGGTCAGTGGGGTGAACGATCCAAAGCGCACGCGACTGGGCAATCAGGCCAGGCCATGGCCTGATTGATCGCGTTCCAAGTACGAGCAGGCCAGCGAGCCACTCCACCCGTTCGCCCTGAGCGTAGGCGCCTCGCGCCGAAGTCGAAGGGTGATAGCGCGCAGCCCATACGCGCGCACATCACACCGCCAGACGAATCACCGCACCCCCACCGTCCCGTTCGCCGCCTGCACCAGCTTCACCGGGTCGTAGCCCACGCCGTCCTTGAACACGGTCACTACCTTCTCGATGTCCTTGATGTTCGCCGACGGGTTGCCGTCGATCAGCACGAGGTCGGCGGCCTTGCCCGGCTCGATCGAGCCGATGTTCTTGTCCTCGCCCATGAAGCGCGCGCCGTTGAGTGTGGCGATGCGGATCGCCTCGACCGGGGTGAAGCCCGCTTCCACCAGCAGCTCCACCTCGCGCTGGTCGCCGTAGCCGGCAATTACGCCACCGAAGCCGGTGGGATCGAGCCCGGCCAGCAGCGTGCCGCCGGCCTGCGCGAAGGCGTGCTCGAAATCCATCTCCAGCTTGAACAGGGCCGGCCACGACGAATCCTTCTGCGCGGCGATGCGCTCGCGGGTGGCGAGGTATTCGGTGCGCGTCTGCGGCAGCATGGCGTCGAGTACGCGCTGGTCGATCGGCGCGCGCCCGGGCACGAAGGTTTCGAACACCGGCAGCGTCGAGGTGACGGCCACGTGCTTGTCCACCAGGTGGCGGATCAGCTGGCGGATCTCCGGACTGTCCACCGTGAGCGTGGCCAGGTGCGCGGTGGCCGCCTTGGTATCCGGACACACGTCGGGCTGCTTGCCGTCGGTGAATTCGGTATCCACCACGAGGCCGTGTTCGAGATTGTCGATGCCCAGGTCGGCCGCCTCGGTGAAGCCTATCGAGCACAGGTGGCCGGTGACGGTGATGCCGCGCGCGTGCGCCGCCGCGATGGCCGCCGACAGCTCGGCGCGGGTGATGTGCATGTAGGCCTTGAACGAGGTGGCGCCCTCGTCCATCCAGTAATCCACTGTGGCGCGTGCGTCGTCGGCGCCGGTGAGCTCGTGCATCTGCGGGGCGAAGCTGCCCTTGCCCTCCAGGTAGGGACCGGTGGTGTGCATTTTCGGGCCGGCGATCAGGCCGGCGTCGATCGCCTTCTTCAATTCAAGATCGGTATACGGCTCGGTGCTGCCGGTAGTGCGGATGGTGGTGACGCCGCCGGCCAGGTAAAGCTTGGGAAAGCTCGACGCCTGTTCCGGGTACATCGCTTCCTTCGCCGCCGGGTTCACCTTGGGTGCCGGATAGAACATGTGGTCATGCATGCCGACCAGGCCGGGGATCAGGCTCTTGCCGCGGCCGTCGATCACGGCGGTACCCGGAGGCAGCTTCACCTGACGACCCAGCGCGGCGATGCGGCCGTCTTGCAGCAGCACGGTCTGGTTGTCGCGCGCCGGCGCGCCGGTACCGTCGATCACCCGCACGTGGGTGATCGCGATGAGCGGCTGCGCGTGGCTGACGAAGCTCTGCGTCTGCGCCGACAGCGTGACCGCGCCGGCCGCGCCGGACAGCGCCAGCAGCGCGCACCCGAGCAGCGGCGCGCAAGAGAGAGCTGCGCCAGGACGCGCCGCGATACGACGGTTCGACTTCATGATGATTCCCCCGATGGACCAGCCGCGATTGAGGCACGGAACCGGCACCGCGGGATAGGGCCGGCGCAGCAAAGCCGCCGCCGGGCGGCCGCCCTCAGGACGCGTGCAGCGACGGCCCGTGGCTGCGCCGCCAGGTGGCGGGCGGCGCGCCGTATTCGCGGCGGAACGCCCGGCTGAAGGCGGTATCGGTGCGATAGCCCACGTCTTCGGCGATGCGCGCCAGCGGCACGTTGCTGCGGCAAAGCAGATTGGCCGCCAGCAGCATGCGCCACTGCATCAGGTACTGCATCGGTGAGCTGCCCATCAGCTGGGTGAAGCGCTCGGCCAGCACCGAGCGCGAGGTGCCCGCGGCGCGCGCCAGCTCCTCCAGCGTCCAGGCGTGCGCGGGCCGCTGGTGCAGGGCATTCAGCGCGCCGCCGACGATGCGGTCGCCCGCCGCCGCCAGCCAGCCGGTGCGACCGGCGCCCTGCTCGTGCATGGTCAGGCGCAGCACCTCGATGAACAGCAGTTCGGCCAGCTTGGCCAG
>DASUJJ010000039.1:0-5672 GCA_036279335.1 Dyella sp. | reverse complement strand
GCCGCCGGAGCCGCCTTCGGGGCCCAGGTCGACGATCCAGTCGGCAGTCTTGATCACGTCGAGGTTGTGCTCGATCACCACCACCGTGTTGCCCTGGTCGACCAGCTGATGCAGCACGTCGAGCAACTGCTCGATGTCGTGGAAGTGCAGGCCGGTGGTGGGCTCATCGAGGATGTACAGCGTGCGGCCGGTGTCGCGCTTGCTGAGCTCCTTGGACAACTTCACGCGCTGCGCCTCGCCGCCGGAGAGCGTGGTCGCGCTCTGGCCGAGCTTGATGTAGTCCAGGCCCACCGCACGCAGCGTATCGAGCTTTCGCGCGATGGTCGGCACGTTCTCGAACAGCTTCAACGCATCCTCCACCGTCATGTCGAGCACGTCGGCGATGGTGTGGCCCTTGTAGAGGATGTCCAGCGTCTCGCGGTTGTAGCGCTTGCCCTGGCAGACGTCGCACGGCACGTAGACGTCCGGCAGAAAGTGCATCTCCACCTTGATCATGCCGTCGCCTTCGCAGGCCTCGCAGCGGCCGCCGCGCACGTTGAAGCTGAAGCGGCCGGCGGTGTAGCCGCGCGAGCGGGCTTCCGGAACTTGCGCGAACATCTCGCGCAGCGGGGTGAACAGGCCGGTGTAGGTAGCCGGGTTGGAGCGCGGCGTGCGGCCGATCGGCGACTGGTCGATGTCGACCACCTTGTCGAACAGGTCCATGCCCGAGGCCGACGCATACGGCGCCGGCTGCGTGCCGGCGCCGTTCAATTCCATCGCGGCGAGGCGGAACAGGGTGTCGTTGACCAAGGTCGACTTGCCCGAGCCGGACACGCCGGTGATGCAGGTGAACAGCCCGGCCGGAATCGCCAGGTCGACGTTCTTCAGGTTGTTGCCGCTGGCGCCCTTGAGGTGCAGCCAGGAGGCCTTGTCGATCGGCTGGCGACGCTTGTCGGGCACCTCGATGGCACGCTTGCCGGAGAGGAACTGGCCGGTGACCGAGCGTGGTGAGGCCAGCATGTCCTCCACCGTGCCCTGCGCCACGATCTCGCCGCCGTGCACGCCGGCGCCGGGGCCGATGTCGAGCACGTGGTCGGCCATGCGGATGGCGTCCTCGTCGTGCTCCACCACGATCACCGTGTTGCCCAGGTCGCGCAGGCGGGTGAGGGTGCCGAGCAGGCGCTCGTTGTCGCGCTGGTGCAGGCCGATCGACGGCTCGTCCAGCACGTACATCACGCCGACAAGGCCGGCGCCGATCTGGCTGGCCAGCCGGATGCGCTGCGCCTCGCCGCCGGACAGCGTGTCGGCCTGGCGATCCAGCGTGAGGTAGTTCAGGCCCACGTCGTTGAGGAAGGTCAGCCGCTCGCGGATTTCCTTGACGATCTTCGCCGCGATCTCGCCGCGCCAGCCGGTAAGGGTGAGCGTGTCGAAGAACGCCAGCGTGTCGTCGATGGAACGATGGGTGAGCGAGGGCAGCGCGTGATCCGCCACGAACACGTTGCGCGCCGAGCGATTCAGCCGCTGGCCTTCACAGGTGGGGCAGGGCTGGTCGCTGATGTACTTGGACAGCTCCTCGCGCACCGCGGCCGACTCGGTTTCCTTGTAGCGCCGCTCCAGATTGGGAACGATGCCCTCGAACGGATGCTCGCGGGTGACCCGCCCGCCTCGTTCGGTGAGATAGCGAAAAGCGATCGGCTGCTTGCCGCTGCCGGACAGCACGGCCTGCTGGGTGGCGGCCGGCAGGTTTTTCCACGGCTCGTTGACGTCGAAGCCGTAGTGCGCGGCCAGCGACTGCAGCAGCTGGAAGTAGTGCGGGTTGCGCCGGTCCCAGCCGCGGATGGCGCCGCCGGCCAGCGAGAGCTCCGGGTGCCCAACCACGCGCACCGGATCGAACACCTGGGTCACGCCCAGGCCATCGCAGGCGGGGCAGGCGCCGATCGGCGAGTTGAAGGAGAACAGCCGCGGTTCCAGCTCCGGCAGCGAGTAGTCGCACACCGGGCAGGAGTAGCGCGACGAGAGCATCTGGTCCGCTGCGCCCGTCTCGTCCATGTCCGCCAGGATCACCAGGCCGTCGCCCAGCCGCAGCGCGGTCTCGAACGACTCGGCCAGGCGCTGCTTGATGTCCTCGCGCGGGCGGAAGCGGTCGATCACCACTTCGATGGTGTGTTTCTGGCGCAAGGTGAGTGGCGGCACGGCGTCGAGGTCGTACACCGCGCCGTCGACGCGGGCCCGCACGAAACCCTGCGCGCGCAGTTGGTCGAATACCTGCACGTGCTCGCCCTTGCGGTCGCGGATCACCGGCGCCAGCAGCATCAGGCGCTTTTCCGGATCCATCGCCAGCGTGGCGTCCACCATCTGGCTCACCGTTTGTGCTTCCAGCGGGATGCCGTGGTCCGGGCAGCGCGGCGTGCCCACGCGTGCAAACAGCAGGCGCAGATAGTCGTACACCTCGGTGATCGTGCCCACGGTGGAGCGCGGGTTGTGCGAGGTCGACTTCTGCTCGATCGAGATCGCCGGCGACAGGCCCTCGATGTGGTCCACGTCGGGCTTTTCCATGATCGACAGGAATTGCCGCGCGTACGCCGAGAGCGACTCCACGTAGCGCCGCTGGCCTTCGGCGTAGATGGTGTCGAAGGCGAGCGAGGATTTGCCCGAGCCGGAGAGGCCGGTGATCACGATCAGGCGATCGCGCGGCAGGTCCAGGTCGATGTTCTTGAGATTGTGCGTGCGTGCGCCGCGAATGCGAATGGTGTCCATCGCGCCGTGATATGGGGGAAACGAGCACTATACCAATGCCTCGTGAGCGGACCGTCGCATGGATAGCGGGTGCGTCACTCGTCCGCATCCATCGTCGCTGCGGTTTGTGGACATGGACTGCTGTGGCTAAATGCGGGATCACGACTGCCGTATCGGGAATGGACACACATGAAGACGAAGCCGATCAAACGCGCCTGGCGCACCGCGGCCAGCGCCGTACTGCTCACGCTGGCGTGCAGTCCCGCCCTCGCGGCCCAGGCCAGCACCGAGCAGGTGCGCGAGCTGATGGAGGTGTTCGGGGTCAACCGCATGTTCCAGCAGATGAATGCCCAGATGGCCGGCATGATGGGCCAGCAGCTGCCGTGCGTACCGGCCGACTACTGGAACAACTTTCTCGACGAGCAGGGCATGAAGGAGCTGTCGGAAAAGATGATTCCGATCTACCAGCGCCATTTCACCGCCGAGGAGATCGACGGCCTGCTGAAGTTTTACCGGTCGCCGCTGGGCCGCAAAGTGGTCGCTGAGATGCCGGCCACGATGGCCGAGGGCATGCAGATCGGCCAACAGTGGGGCCAGCAACGGGCCGAGGCGATGCTTGAGCAACTGCGCAAGGACGGCACCCTCACCAGCGAGGGGCGCTGCCCGGCCAGCGGGTCGGCCAAACCGGCGCTGGGCAAGTCGCCCGGCAAGGGCTCCCGATAACGCTCTCCGGGCGCCCGCTGGCGGGGGTGGTCAAGGATTGACCAGCTTCCCTGGGGCTCGCTATAATCATGAGTCCGCCGTGACAGATCATCGTCTCGGGGGAACCCAAGAGAATAACGACAGAAGGGACCATCCCATGAGTTATGCAGTCATCAAGACCGGTGGCAAGCAGTACCGCGTGCAGCAGGGCGACGTCCTGCGCGTGGAACTGCTGAACGCCGAAGAAGGCGCCACCGTGAGCTTCGACGAAGTTCTGCTGGTGGGCGAAGGCGAGTCGATCACCGTGGGCGCGCCCATCGTGTCGGGCGCCACCGTCAGCGCCACCGTGCGCAAGCACGGCCGTGCGGACAAGATCCGCATCATCAAGTTCCGCCGCCGCAAGCACCACAAGAAGCAGCAGGGACATCGTCAGCACTTCACCGAAGTGGAAATCACGGGCATCAACGCCTGAGCAACTGGAGCATTGAGTCATGGCACATAAAAAAGGCGTAGGTTCCAGCCGCAACGGTCGCGATTCGAACCCGAAGTATCTCGGCGTCAAGATCTACGGCGGCCAGGCCATCGAGGCCGGCAACATCATCGTGCGTCAGCGCGGTACCCAGTTCCACGCCGGCACCGGCGTCGGCCTGGGTCGCGACCACACGCTGTTTGCGCTGGTCGACGGTACCGTGCAGTTCAAGGTTCGCGGCGAGAAGAACCGCCGTTTCGTGGACGTGATCCCGGCCTGAGCCCGTCACGACGCGTTGTGCAAGGGCCCCGCTCCGGCGGGGCCTTTGTTTTTCAGGCGGGGTGGAAGCTCCGTGGCGATCGCCATCGGACTAACCTTGTTCCGTCCTGCCCTTAGCACCCGGATGTAATCCCATGAAATTCGTCGATGAAGCTGTCATCAAGGTCCAGGCCGGCGACGGCGGCAATGGCTGCATCAGCTTCCGCCGCGAGAAGTTCATCCCGTTCGGCGGTCCCGACGGCGGCGACGGCGGCTTCGGCGGCTCGGTGTGGCTGGTGGCCGACGAGGGCCTGAACACGCTGATCGACTTCCGCCACCAGCGCAACTTCAAGGCGCAGCGTGGCCAGAACGGCATGGGCAGCCAGATGTACGGCAAGGGCGGCGAGGACACCATGGTGCGCGTGCCGATCGGCACGGTGGTCACCAACGTGGACACCGACGAGATCATCGGTGACCTCACCCGGCACGGCCAGCGCCTGCTGGTGGCGCAGGGCGGCAAGGGCGGGCTGGGCAATATCCACTTCAAGAGCTCGGTGAACCGGGCGCCGCGCAAGTCCACCCCGGGCACGCCGGGCGACGTGCGCGAGCTCAAGCTGGAGCTGAAGCTGCTGGCCGACGTGGGCCTGCTCGGGTTTCCCAATGCGGGCAAGTCGACGTTCATCCGCGCGGTGTCGGCGGCCACGCCCCGCGTGGCGGATTACCCGTTCACCACGTTGCATCCCAACCTGGGCGTGGTCAGCCTGGGTACCGACCAGAGCTTCGTGATCGCGGATATCCCCGGCCTGATCGAGGGGGCGGCCGATGGTGCCGGGCTGGGCATCCAGTTCCTGCGCCACGTGTCGCGCACCAGCCTGCTGCTGCACCTGGTCGACATCGCGCCGATCGACGGCTCCGACCCGGCCGAGCAGGTGCGTGCCATCGAGCAGGAGCTGGCGAAGTTTGATCCGGAGCTGCTGGAGCGCCCGCGCTGGCTGGTGCTCAACAAGGCGGACATGCTGCCCGAGGACGAGCGCCAGCAGGTGGCCGAAGACATCGTGGCGCGTCTGGGCTGGACCCAGCCGTGGTTCCTGGTGTCGGCCATCGCGCGCGACAACACCATGGCGGTGTGCCAGCAGGTGCAGCGCTTCTTCGAGGCGCAGCGCGAGGCACGGCGCGAGTCGACCGACGAGATGCCGGCGAACGACGTGCGCCTGCGCGGCGACGCCTGAGGGATCGAAGGCGACGGCGGCGACCGTCGGACGCCGCCGTCGATCAAGGGCACGCGATCAAAAAACACGCACATAAAAAAACCGGCGCCTTGGCGCCGGTTTTTTGTTTCCAACCGAATGATCGGAGGGCGCGATTACGCCAGCTCGCGGATCTTCGCGTTTAGGCGGCTCTTGTGGCGAGCAGCCTTGTTCTTGTGGATCAGGCCACGCGAAGCGTAGCGGTCCATCAATGGCACGGCGGCCTTGTAGGCGGCCTCGGCAGCGGCCTTGTCCTTCGCCTCGATGGCGGTGACGACCTT
>DASUJJ010000038.1:0-21385 GCA_036279335.1 Dyella sp. | reverse complement strand
GCCATGCGCACGCCCGCCGACATCACCACCGGCGCGGGCCTGCGCGAGGCGATCCTGCGCAGCGGGCTGTTCATGGAATCCAGTCTGGCGCAGAACCCGCTGCTCGCCGCCGGCGTGGGCGAGGACGACTGGAAGGCCGTGCTGCTCAAGCTCTCCCACCTGCTCGACAGCTACGCGCCGCCGCGCGGCAGCGCACTCAACCCCGGCGCCGCGGGCAGCGGCAATGAAACCGCGCCGCCGCTGCTGCAGCGCGGCCTGCAGGCACAGGCCCGCGCCGTCGCCACGGTCGCCGATCTCGCTGCGCTGGCCGGTGCAGACGACACCGCGCCGCTGCTCGGCCAACTGCACACCGCCGTGCGCGCCGCGCTGGCGCGGGTGGAAGTGGCCCAGCTGGAAGCGAGCACCGTACCCGCATGGATCACCGAGATCCCCATCAAGAGCCGCGACGGCCACGATGTGCTGCAACTGCAGCTCGACTACCCCACCGACAGCGGCCCCGACGCACCCCGCCAGTGGACGCTGGGTTTCGCCATCGACCTGCCCACGCTCGGCCCCGTGCAGGGGGAGCTGCAGCTGCACGATCTGCGTCTGTCGGTGCGGCTGTGGGCCGAACGCGCCAGCACTACCGAGCGGATGGAGCAGCAATTCATCGCGCTGCGCCAGCGCCTGTCCGCCTGCGGCCTGCTGCTCGACCAGCTCACCTGCCAGACCGGCCTGCCGCGCGCGCACGGCCGCCACAGCGCCCACCTGCTCAAGGCCACCGCATGACCCAGGCCCTTCCCAACCCGCAGCGACGAGTCACCCTCAAACTCTCTAACAGCGGCGGCGACGCAGCGGACGCGTCACCGCGCGTGCCGGCCGAAGCACTGGACATGCTGCTCGCCCGCGCCCGCGACCAGGGCATCCCGCTGCATCAGGATGCACAGATCGCCAGCCTGCTCGCCGCCCTGCGCCTGCGCGACGACGTGCCCGGCACCCTCTACGCCGCCGCCGCCTCGGTGCTGGCCAGCGTGTACGAGGCCTCGGGCGAAACGCTCTGAGCCAGCCGGAGCAGTGGGAAACGCTCAGCCCTGCAGCTGCTCGGTACCAACATCGCGGCTAAAGCCGCTCCCACAGGACCCACGCACAGCCATCCGCTGCAGGCGGAGTTTCAGCACCGACACCGTTGCCCCGGAGGCCGCCCCCGCCCAGCCGCGCGCGGTCATCCCTTGTAGGAGAGGCTTCAGCCCCGGCAGCAACATCCCTCCGGAAAGCCTCATTCCCTCACCGATCCAGCGGACTCAACACGCCCATCCCACCTCGGTTGAGCACATGCGTATAGATCTGCGTGGTCGCCACATCCTTGTGGCCAAGCAGCTCCTGCACAGTGCGGATGTCCTGCCCCGCTTCAAGCAGGTGCGTGGCGAACGAATGCCTCAGGGTATGCGCGCTGACGGGCTTCACGATGCCTGCCTCACGCACGCCGCGCTTGAGCGCCCGCGACAGTATCCGCGCATCGAAATGATGCCGGCGTTCCTCCCCGCTTCGCGGATCCAGGGACCGCTTCGTGGAGGGAAACACGTACTGCCATCCAAACTCGCTTGCCGCGTTCGGATACTTGCGGGCCAAGGCAAACGGCAGCCATACCTTGCCAAAACCGGCCGCCAGATCAGCCGCATGCAGGGCTGCCGCCCGGTCGATCTCCCGACGCATCGACTCGGCCAGGACGCGGGGCAACATCGTATGGCGATCCTTGCCGCCCTTACCGTCGCGCACAACGATCTCGCCGCGGTCGAAATCGACATCCTTCACACGCAGGCGCAACGCCTCCATCAGCCGCATGCCTGTGCCGTAAAGCAGCGATGCCAGCAACCAAGGCCGTCCATCCATGCATGCCAATGCCCGCGTGACCTCGTCCCGCGACAACACGGTAGGAACCCGCACCGGACGTTTTGCCCGGATGACCCCATCCAACCAGGGCAACTCGACGCCCAGCACATCCCGATACAGAAACAGCAACGCGGAAAGCGCCTGGTTCTGCGTGCTCGCCGCAACCTCTCCATGCACGGCCAGCTCAGACAGGAACTGCTCAACCTCCGCGGCCCCCATCTCACGCGGATGCCGCTTGCCGTGGAACAGCACAAATCGCCGAACCCAGCCGACATACACCGCCTCCGTGCGGATGCTGTAGTGCTTCAAACGCAGCACACGCCGCATCTCATCCAGCAGCCGCGGCGCCGGAGTCCCACCGACCATACGGTTTATTTCGCCATTCGTGGACGAATAAGGCATAGCGAGCCACTTCGTGATCTATGCAAACTCCATCATCCCTACCCAGCAAGCGCGACACATCCGCCAACCACCTGATGGCACGTAGGAATTTCCCTCTTGACGAAGGCACCCGGCGCACTGCAGGCTCCCTGCATATGCCCCGAAATGGGGCCTACTAAGCGTTAGAACTCACTATGTTTCGACGGCTCGCCGAAAAAATTCCGGCTCACCTCCCAAAAGCCTTCGTCATTGGGCTGGCATGCTGGGGCTTGGCTGCAATTCTCATGGGCGCAGCCTTTGCGTGTGTAAAACTTGGCTGGCACGGCGCCTACATGGTGGTCTTCGCAGCTATCTTTATCTGTATTCTTGGCTTCATTGGGAGCGTGGCTTGGTTCTTGGTGGAGCAGAGCTCAGGTCATGCAACCAAGTGGCGCAGCTAGGTTCTAACAACTCGTTCAAGGCGGACGGCTTCGCCGCCGCTTAACTCAAGCGTTAGAGCGCAAAGGACAGCTCGCAATGGACACGAAAAGAATCCTTCTTGGCCTCGCAGCGGCTGCTGCATTCGGCCTCGTAGCTGGGGAGCTGATATCGCTGGCCAACTTCACCTCTATCCCCGTGCTGCAATCGGTTGTTCTGGGTTTCCTCGCAACCACAATCGGTGCACTCATTGCGCGCCGGGGTTTTGTCTTTCCCGCGCTCGGCCTGTGGTTCGTGGGTTGGCTTCTGGTCGTCTGTCTCCTCTACTTCGTCGCTGCACCGACGGGTCAGGCGTCCTTCTTGGCTATTGCTCAAGTCAACTTGCTCAGCATTGTGTTGTCCGCACTGGCGGTAGCAATCGGTGCGTTGGTTGGTCAGGCTCTTGCCAAGCGTGTGCTGCGTAGTGCACCAGCTATCTAACATTTCATTCGAGGCGGACTTCTACGCCGCCGCTTAATTCCAGCGTTAGAACTCATGTCGAACATCATCCAGCCTTCCTACAACAAGTCCTTAAACTTGCTGCTCTTCTTCATTGGCTTCATGGTCGCTTGCGGGAGTGCCATGAGCCCCTTTCTTACCGTGCCTCAGTTTCGCGCTGCATTCTCTGCGTCAGGGATCCAGCTCCCGTGGTTTACGCAGGCCGCCATGTCCTACTACCCGACTCTTCTGTTGTTGCCTTTCACAGTACTGATTGCCTGGTGGCTGTGGCCTAACAAATTGCGGCGTGGGGCCGCATGCGCAGCAATCGGCATCGGTGGCTCGGTTATCCTGGTAGGCCTACTGGTGGCCGCGTTGCAGTATCCGGCGTTCCGAGCTGCGGGCGCATTGGGCAATGGGTTCTAAGCGGACGGCTCCGCCGCCGCTCAACTCCAGCGTTAGGTCTTTGCACGAGGCGCTTGCGCACGCCAGAGTGCTACTGTAGTGTCACTTGATGCGTACCGAACTCGTCACGACCCTCAAGCGCCAAGCTACGGAACTGCTCTCGGACATCGAGCGGGACAAGGAGCCAATTCTCATTACCCAGCATGGCCTTCCGAGTGCTTACCTGCTGGACGTAGAGACCTATCAGCTAATGCAGCAGCGCATGGCCATTCTTGAAGGGATTGCGCGTGGAGAGCAGGCAATCGCTGAGGGGCGCACAGCGACCCACGCACAAGCCAAGAAGCGCCTCGCCAGATGGCTGAAATAGTTTGGTCCGAGCCTGCACTGGCCGATCTTGATGCCATTGCTGACTACATTGCCCTTGAGAATCCGGTCGCGGCGGCAGAGCTTGTCAAACGTGTCTTCGGCCACGTCGAGCAGCTTGTAGAACACCCTGACAGCGGAAGTCGCCCCCAAGAACTCGGGCGCTCGCGTTATCGTCAAATAGTGAAACCACCCTGCCGCGTTTTTTACCGTCATGACGGACACAAGGTCTTTATCTTGCATGTCATGCGTTCAGAGCGACTCTTGCGCAAGGGACGACTCACCTCGCGTTCCAGACAAGCAAGGACCTAACAATTCATTCAAGCCGACGCCGCTGCGCGGCGCGGATTAACTCAGGTGTTAGACACAGGGAGAGTTATGGATATTTCTTGGGGAAAAGCATTGCCTGTCTGGTGGAGCATCGCGTGGCGCGGCGTGATCTACGGAGTCCTTGGCGGCTTCATTCTTGGCTTTATTGGCGGCTTCTGGGCGGCAATCATGCACTCGCCCGAACGCGCTCCACTCTACGGTTTGATCGGTGGTTACATCGCCAGCATTCCGGCATCCATGCTGGCGGTCAAGCAGGCTATTTCCAAACATTTGCCTGCGCTCGCGACCTTAGCCAAGCCCGTCTAACTACTCGTTCAAGGCGGACGGCTACGCGGCCGCTCAGCTCAAGCGTTAGAGCACAGGAGAATCAATATGCAAGGCTCAGTGAAGAGCTACTTGTCGGGTGTGCTCAGCGGCATTCTGGTCGGCTACATCACGATCTACTCAATCGCAGCAGCAGCCGCCATCGCCATGCCCCGCGGGTTTCCTTTTGTGCTGTGGGAGGTTGCTGTCGTATTCGGGCTTGGCGCTTTTTTGCCTACGCTCGTCATCTACCTATTTACCCTGCTTGTCACGCGACCAAATCTGCTCGCGTCGCTCACAGGATTCTGCGTAGCCGTCATCGCAAGTATATGCTTTTTCACGGGGCTCACTTTCTCCGGGAGCGCCCTGTCCGCGATAATTCTTGGTGCTTTATTTTCTACCAAGCTGGCTGGATCTTGGTCTGACAGGTCTTTCAAGGCGGAAGCTTTCGCCGTCGCTCAACTCAAGCGTTAGCCTTCACAGCCATCATTCTGGGCGGGCCGTATGAGAAGGTTTGATCTGGGCCTTTCCAATCTGCGTCTCAAGCAACCTGACTTTTCGTTCAAGCCGAAACTGCTTCGCCGCACAGCCCGACTCAGGTCTGAGGCCGCCGAAGGATGATGATGATGATGGGGACTGTCTACAAATCTAAGATCGACGTGTGGGTTGCTGCCGTCCTTGCTTTTGCCGTGGCCACCTCGCTATTCGCCGGGGCAACCGTCCTATCTGCTGGCGGACAGAGGGGGCTCGCTGGCGTCGTCATGCCCCTGGGGGTTGGCCTGCCGTTGTGGCTGCTCTTTGGTACCCGCTACGGCCTTGAATCCGGCGAACTGCGCGTCAGGTGTGGTCCATTCACATGGCATGTGCCTGTTGCAGCCATCACCGGCATCACGCAGACCCGCAATCCGCTATCCAGTCCGGCTCTTTCCCTGGACCGCCTGCGCATCGAGTACGGTGCGGGAAAGGCGATCATGATCTCGCCCCGCAATCGAGACATGTTCCTCAAGGACATTGAGGCCATGCGCCGTGTTGCAGGCTGACCATTTGTTCAAGGTGCCGTGGCAGGCGCTGGAATCATCGTTGACTCGGACGGGCCTCTCTGCGCCCAATGCAGAGTCAAGGAACAGACAAACGGGGGATACCGGATGGAACGTCATATCAAGGTAGCGCGCGCGCACAGGGCGCTTTCGTGGCTCTACCTGGTGATCATCGCACTGCTCGTCGTGCTGATGGTCTCGCAGCCCGACGCGATCGGTCCAGCTACGGTAGGCCCTTTGATCCTGATGTCAGCCCTGTTCCTTGCCCACCACATGACGGCCAGGGGCGCCCGGCAGTCCAGGCCCTGGGCGCGGAGATGTTCCATCGTGATCTCTGTGCTGCTGCTTCCGGGTTTCCCCATTGGCACGCTGATCGGCGTCTATCTGCTGTGCAACACCTGGCGCCCGTGGCAAGCCGATGTGGCAGTTCCAGCGGCTGCCTGACGGATGGTTCAGCGCGACGCCGTTCGACCACACGGATTCGCATGCAGGGCAAGCTGCGCCCCTCTTGCCGCGCCCATCTTGAGGTGAGCTCGATTGAACTCGAAGGCATTGATTCGCCTGGTCACCGCGATCGCCCTCATCCTGCTCGTGCCGCTGACGATGACGGTGATCGACCGCGGCAAGGCACCAGGCGAGGGCTGGCAATGGGGGCCGGGCGACTTTCTCGTCATGGCCTGCCTGCTCTTTCTGGCCGGGCTTGCTTACGAGCTTCTCGCCAGGAAACTTCCGGGCGCGGCGCAGAGGGTCGCGCTGGGCATCGTGGTTGCGCTGGTTGCCGGGGCCGTCTGGGTTGAGCTGGCCGTGGATGGGGTGAGCCAGTTGATTGCGTGGCTTGCCCACTGAACGAACGGCTGCCGTGGAAAGGGAACGCGCTCGGCGGGCGCGCGATGGTGTCTGTTACCTCCGAGGCGGGAGTGCGTGCCGCGCGGCCGGTCGCTTAACCCGCCTGGGCACCATGATGCCACCGGACACCGAACTCAGCGTGCGATGCACACGGAACCGGCCCACAGGTTGGTCACCTTTGCGTCCGGACGCTTGGAGTCGAGCAATCCGGCGATGTCGCCGACGGTGAACTCTTCGCCCAGTGAGGATGGTGCGATCTTCGCGACGGCGGCGCCGTTTTCCACCTCGGCACGGGTTGCACCCAGGCGCAGACCGCCCATTGTGGACAGGCTCGAGTCCGCCTTGCCTACCGACCAGCCGGCGAACTTGCCGCGCGCGAACCACACCGTCAGCCCGTCCGCCCATTCGGCACGAGTGGCACGGCAATCGATGTTCTCACCTTGGCTGAGAGGCGCACCCTCAATGGCCTGCAGCGTGTTCAGCGTGTTGGTCTTGGCGCTGCCGAAGGCAAGCGCATGCGATGAACCCGAGGGGATGGAGATGATCCGCAGACCGCCACCATCGAGCGCGATCGTGGCAGCAGGTGCAGACGGATTGTCGTCTCCCGGCGCCGACGCTTGGGCCGGCGTAGACGCGGATGTGGATGCGGCAGCAGCAGCGGGGGCTGCCGCGGGCTGTTCGGCTTTCGCAGGCTCCTGCGGGCCCGGTGTCGCGGCTGGCTTGCTGCATCCGGCGAGTACCAGGGCGAGGGCGAGAAACATCGATTTGCTCATGACGGACTCCGGTGCGGCGGGACCACGCGAAACACGCTCTGACATAGTGCGTGAACAGGTGTGACGCGCAGACGACAGGACAGGATGGCACGGATGAGTAGCCGTTGGCTTCGCCTGGACCATGCGGTGACGCGTGCACGCACCTCGCGCCTTCCATAGTGATCGAGGCCGCCGACTCCGAGCGTGCGGACTCGACCGGCAAGCCGGTAACTGAGGCTGCCTGGCGCAAGGCACGAGTGTCATGAACGACCGCCCTGTGTTATCAAACGCAAAACACCGGGAGTCGCTGCCATGGATGGAACACGGGTTCGGGGAATGCTGACCTTCGTGCTGTCGAGCCTTGCGCTCTCGCTGGTGTTTCAGCTGCTGCTGGAATTGGCCGGCCTGGGTACCGGGTTATGGCCAGTCCTGGCCGTAAATCTCGTGGCGGTGCCGATTGCGGTGGCAGCGAGTCAACGGCTGGGTCGAATCGACCATGCGTCGCTACTGCTCGCCAGCGTGGTGTACGCGTTGCTGGCTTTCGCGCTGGTGGTTGCCCTGCTCGACCGGATTGCCCAGCCGGCGGGTGGACAGATGCCGTGGTCGGATCTCTTCAACGCGGTCAACCGTCGCCACACGGTGATGTCAGTGGTCGCCATGCTGGTGGTGCCGCAATGCTGGCTGCTGATCTTCAGATGGATGCAGGGCCGTCGGTCACCCCAGCCACCGGTGATTCACGACGCGGTGTAGTGCGAGATCCGGCTCGACGAGCGTGAAACCGCAGATCTGCGTGGCGATGCGTGATTTCGACAGGGCTCGGGCCTGCGTTTGTTGCCGCATCGCGGTCGGATCGGAATCGCGAACGCTCAAGTTGCGGCAGGCAGCCGGCACAGCCGCGCGATGTCCAGCAGCGCCACAAAACCGTGTGCGGAAGGCACCACGCCGCTGACCGGCTCGTCGCTGCGCGGGCTGTGACCGGCAGGCGGAGCCTCGATGGCCTCGGCGGTGGGATGGATGAGGTCGCCGATGGCATCCACACGCAGGCCGATCAGCTGGCCGTCGGCGTGCAGAATCACCACGCGCACCTCGGCCGGATCGGCTGCCGGCTGCTCCGGCAGGCCGAGGCGGTGGCGGCCGTCCATCACCGGCACGATCTGCCCGCGCAGGTGGCGAATGCCGAGCAGGTCCGGCGCGGCGCCGGGCACCGGCGTGATCTCGCTGTCCCGCAGCACCTCGCCCACCTCGGTGAGCGGCGCGGCGTAGTGCTGGCCGGCCAGCTGGAAGCTGAGCCAGGACTGCGCGGTGGCTTCCACCACGGGTACGCGCGAGCGGGGGCGGGACAAACTGGCTGCGGTCATGGTGCGGTTCCGGCAGAAGCGGAGGGGGGCGCTGCACGGTCCGGCGCGACCGGGGCCGGCGCGTCGTCCAGTGGCGACAGGGCGGCGGCGGCCAAGCCAAGACTTGGCGCCGTCGCGCTGGATGGGTTCGACTGCGCGGCGACGGGGCCGGCGGACGGCGATGCGTCGGACGAACTGGCCGCGGCGGCCGCCTGCTTGCCCGCATCCATGGTGAAGCGGCTGGGGCCGTCGCGATCGCTCAGCACCACCACCAGCACGCGGCGGTTGCGGTTGCGCCCGTCTTCGGTGGCGTTGTCGGCGATGGGGCGCACTTCGCCCCAGCCCATGATGCCGAGCCGGCCCGGGGTGACGCCGTGGTCGGAAAACAGCCGCGCCACGCTCGCCGCACGCGCGGCGGAGAGCTCCCAGTTGGACGGATAGACGGCCGTATTGATCGGCTTGTTGTCGGTGTAGCCCTCGATGCGCAGCGGGTTGGGAAACGGCGACAGGATGCCGGCCAGGCTGTCGAGCACGCTTTGCGCCTGCGGCGCGATGCGCGCCACGCCGCTGGGAAACAGGATGTCGGTGCGGATCTCGATTTCCAGCCAGGTGGGCGTGCGGCGGAGCACCACCAGCTTCTTGTCGATCAGCGGCTTGAGCGCCTGCTCCACGCTGTGCTGGATGGAGGCGAGGTTCTGCTGCTCTTGCGTGGGTGCCGGCTGCGCGGCCGAGCCGGGCAGGCTGATCGGGGTGAGCGCCGAGCCGCGCCCGCTGGCCTGCGGGTCGACCGCCGGGGCGGCGCTGGCCGGCGCATCGGGCGCCAGGGTGGAGGGCGCGATCACCCGGCTGGTGCCGTGGAAGGCCTGCACCATCGACTGCGACAGCACGCGGTACTTGCCCTCGTTCACCGCGGACATCGCGTACATCACCACGAAGAACGCCAGCAGCAGGGTGATCAGATCGCCGTAGGGAATCGCCCAGCGCTCGTGGTTCACGTGCTCTTCGTGGCGCTTGCGCCTCATGGCAGGAAGCCCTGCAGCTTGCTTTCGATCTGCCGCGGGTTGTCGCCCTGGGCGATCGAGACGAGGCCCTCGATGAGGATCTCGCGCATCTCGGTCTGCCTGTGGATCATCCCCTTGAGCCGCGCGGCGATCGGCAGCATCAGCAGGTTGGCCAGGCCGATGCCGTAGATGGTGGCGACGAACGCCGCGGCGATGCCGTGGCCGAGCTTGCTGGGATCGGCCAGGTTCTGCATCACCGCCATCAGGCCCATCACGGCGCCGATGATGCCCATGGTGGGCGAATAGGTGCCGGCGTTCTCGAACACCTTGGCCGCGTCGAGGTCGGCCTGCTCGCGCGTACCCAGCTCCACCTCCAGCACGCTGCGGATGGCCTCCGGCTCGCCGCCGTCGATCAGCAGCTGCAGGCCCTTGCGCGAGAACGGATCGCGCATCTCCTCCAGCTGCGGCTCCAGCCCGAGCAGGCCCTGCCGGCGCGAGACCTCGCTCCAGCCGATGATCTGCCCGATCAGCTGCTGCGGGTAATGCAGCGGCGGCCGGTAGACCAGCGGCAGCAGCTGCCCGGCGCGCTTGAGCACCTTGCCCGGCGTCTGCACCATCAGCGCAGCGAAGGTGCCGACAAACACGATGAGGAACGCCGCCGGGTTCCACAGCGACTCCAGGCTGGATCCCTTGAGCACCGTGCCCAGCGCGATCACCGCGAAGGCCAGCACCGTGCCGATGAGGCTGACCAGATCCATCAGGCGCTCATCCGCAATGCGGGCAACAGCTCGCCGCTGTCGTCGGCCAGCCCGGCCAGATCGAGCACGAGCGCAAGGCCGCCATCGCCGGTAACGGTGGCGCCGGCTACCCCGGTAACGCCCGCAAACAGGTGGCCGAGCGGCTTGACCATCACGTCCTCGCGGCCAATCACCTCGTGCACCAGGCAGCCCAGCCGCAGGTGGCCGATGTGCAGTACCACCACGTGGCGGGCGGCGCCGTCGGCCACACCGGCCCAGCCGGCGAGATTGCCCAGCACCAGCGCGCGGCCGCGATGCGAGGCCACCATGCGACCGTCAAGCAGGCTGTCCTGCCTCGGCCGCAGCTCGAACACTTCGTCGACGTTGCTCAGCGGCAGCGCCAGCAGGCGATCGCCCACGCGCACCATCAGCACGCGCAGGATCGCCAGCGTCAGCGGCACCGCCAGCTCCAGCGTGCTGCCGTGGCCGAGCCGCGAATACACGCGCAGCGTGCCGCCCAGCTCGGTGATCCGGGTTTTCACCACGTCCATGCCGACGCCGCGGCCGGAGATGTCCGACACGGTGGCCGCAGTGCTGAAGCCGGCGCGGAAGATCAGCTCGTAGCACTCGTTCTCGGTGAGGCGCGCGGCCTGCGCCTCGTCAATCACGCCCTTCTCCACCGCCTTGCGTCGGAGCACCTCGGCATTCATGCCGCGGCCGTCGTCGCTCACCGTGATGACGATGCGCTCGCCGCGTTGGCTCGCGGTCAGCGTGACCGTGCCGCGGCGCGATTTGCCCGCGCGCTCGCGATCCTCGGGCCCTTCCAGGCCGTGATCAAGGGCGTTGCGAATGAGGTGGACCATCGGATCGGCGAGCGCCTCGACCAGACTGCGATCGAGATCGGTGCCCTCGCCTTCGGTGACCAGGTCCACGTCCTTGCCAAGCTGGCGCGCGAGGTCGCGCACGATGCGCGGAAAGCGCTGGAACAATCGCCCCACCGGCTGCATGCGCATGCCGAGCACGGCGTTCTGCAGGTCGTCGGCGACGCGGTTCAACTCGTCCACGGTGGACGACAGCGCGTCGTCGCCGTTGCGCGCCGCCAGCGTGAGCAGCCGGTTGCGAAGCAGCAGCAGTTCGCCCGCCTGATTGACCAGCGCGTCGAGCCGCGCGGTGTCCACGCGCACGCTGGTTTCGGCCGCCGGCGCGGCAGCGCGTGCGGGCGCAGGTGCAGCTACCGGCGCAGGTGCCGGCGCGGGCGACGCGACGACCTTGCCCGGCGTGCCGCCCTTGCCGTGCAGGTTGTCCAGCAGCGCCTCGAACTCGTCGTCGTTGATGCCGTCGCTGGCTGGCGCGGCAACCACCGGTGCAGGAGCGCCGCTGCCGTGCAGCTGGTCGAGCAGCGCCTCGAATTCGTCGTCGTTGATGGTGCTGGAAGTCGCCGACGCCGCGAGCGGTGCGGGCTCGGCGGTGCCGGGTGCGGCGCTGCCGTAAAGCGAATCGAGCAACGCCTCGAACTCGCTGTCGTCGATGGCGCCGCCGGCCGGGGCAGACGACGGCGGCGGCGCGGCCACCGGCGCGGGTGCCGGCGGCGCGCCTTTCTTCGGCGGGGTCAGCCGCACCAGCAGCGCCGGCGGCGGCATCGCCATGGCGTCGTTGGCGGCCAGCGCGGCCATCATCGCCTGCAGCAGGTCGAGCGCTTCGAGCAGCGCGTCCATCCGCGCCGCGTCGATCAGCACGCTGCCGTTGCGCGCCTCGTTGAGCAGATCCTCGGCGTGATGGCACAGCTGCACCATCGGCTCCACGTTGAGGAAGCCGGCGCCGCCCTTCACCGTGTGGAAGGCGCGGAACACCGCGTTGAGCAGCTCGCTGTCCTGCGGGGCCGCTTCCAGCCCCACCAGCTGCTCGCCCAGGCGCTCGACCAGCTCGCCGGCCTCGACCAGGAAGTCGTCGCGCAGTTCGGCGTCGAAGGCGGGATCCATCTAGCGGCTCCCGGCCAACGGCAACACACCCGCCACAGGGAGGCGCGCGGAACAGCGGCAACGCGGCGGCGGCAGGATCACCGGCATGCGCGGGCTCAGAATCCGAACTCGCTCAGCAGGCGATCGGCCTCGTCCTGGCTGTTGATCTTCTCCACCGCCTCGACCGGCTCGCGGCCGGACAGCGCGCCGGTGAGGCGCACCAGCTCGAGCATGGACGACTCCACCGAACCGATGAAGGCGACCACTTTCTTGATGCGCTGGCCGGACAGATCCTGCCAGGACTGCGCCATCACCATGTCGTTGAGGCCGGCGTTGCAGCTCAGCGCAAACGCACTGGCCTGCTGGGCCAGCGCGGTCACCGCCGCATCACCGGTCGGCGCGGCGGCGAGCACGGCAGCGGCGTTGTGGGCCAGCGCCTCGGCTTCCGGGCGCGTGCGCTCGGCAAAATCCAGCGTGCGGTGGGCGGCCTGCGAGCTCATCTCCAGCACGTCCTGCAGGTGCTTGCGCGCGTCGGTGACGCTGTCGGGATAGCCCTCCTGCACCAGCTCGCCACCGAGGCGGCGCACCGCGTCGTGCAGATCGCGGGCCAGCACGCCGAGCGCGCGGAACAGCTTCTGCTCGCGCTGGCGCACCATCGAGTCGAGCGCGTGCTCGAAGGCGGGGCCCTCGGCGCTGTTGAGCAGCTCGTGCAGCTCGTTGGGCAGCGCGTCGGCGTTGAGGGAGAGTTCGACGCTCATGCGGAGGCCCCCGCGGCGGCCAGCCGCTCGAAGATCTTGGTGAGTTTTTCCTGCAGCGTGGCGGCGGTGAACGGCTTGACGATGTAGCCGTTCACGCCGGCCTGGGCGGCGGCGATGATCTGGTCGCGGTTGTTTTCGGCAGTGACCATCAGTACCGGCAGGCCCTTCAACGAGGCCTCGGCGCGGATCGCGCGCAGCAGATCGATGCCGGTCATGTTGGGCATGTTCCAGTCGGTCACCACCATGTCGAACGGCTGGCTTTTCAGCATCAGCATGGCGTTGGCGCCGTCGTCGGCCTCCTGGATCAGCGCGCCGGAAAAACCCAGCTCCACGAGCAGGTTCCGCACGATGCGGCGCATGGTGGAAAAGTCGTCCACCACCAGGATCTTCATGTTCTTGTTCAAGCCCGTCTCCACTTGCACGCTGGGTCGCCGTGCGCCAGCCCGTAGGTAAGTTGTGTTGCCTGCATGACTCAGCCGTCGTCGCGCCAGCCGGACATGCGCGCGCGCAGCCGGATGACCGCCTGGCCGTGGATCTGGCAGACCCGCGACTCGGTGACGCCGAGCACCGCGCCAATCTCTTTGAGGTTCAGTTCCTGCTCGTAGTACAGCGACATCACCAGCTGCTCGCGCTCGGGCAGCGTGGTGATGGCGTCGATCAACGCCTGGCGCATGCCGTTCTGCTCGATGTCCTCGGCCGGCGTGAGCGTGCTCGAATCGGCCACGTCCATCGCCGGGCTGCCATCGCCATCGTCCGGCGCGGTGAGGCTCAGCAGGCGTGAGCTGGCTGCGTCGGCGAGCACCTGGTGGTATTCGTCGGCGGTGAGCCCGAGCCGCTTCATCACTTCGGCGTCGTCGGCATCGGCGCCGGTTTCGGTTTCGATCTGGCGCACCACCTCGGCCACTTCGCGCGCCTTGCGGTGCACCGAGCGCGGCGTCCAGTCGGTCTTGCGCAGCTCGTCGAGCATGGCGCCGCGGATGCGGATGCCGGCGTAGGTCTCGAAGCTGGCCGAGCGATCGGTGGCGTAGTTACGCGACGCCTCGAGCAGCCCGATCATGCCGGACTGGATCAGGTCGCCCACGTCGACGCTGGGCGGCAGCCGCCCCATCAGGTGATAGGCGATGCGCCGCACCAGCGGCGCGTGCGTCTTCACCAGTTCGTCGGCGCTTTGCCGTTGTAGTTGCAGATATTCGGTTGCCACGCTCATCTCACCACCCCGTCGCCGGTGCAGCCTGACCACTGAAGAATGCGATGCGGTCGAGACCCGGGCGATCGGGTTCTGACCATGTAACGGCCGCACCGGCCAATAGCTTGAATGCCTGCGCCGAGCGGCTGCCCGGCGCCATGTCGACCACCGCGTTCTGACGCCGGATGGCCAGGCGCAGGCGCTCGTCCTGCGGCACCCAGCCCATGAAATCGAGCATTACGTCGAGGAAGCGGTCGGTGACCCGCGCCAGCTTCTGGTGCAGCGCCTTGGCCTCGCCCAGGTTGCGCACCATGTTCGCCACCATGTGCAGGCGCTTCACGCCGAAGTCGCGGCTGAGCACCTTGGCCATGGCGTAGGCATCGGTGATCGAGGCGGGCTCGTCACACACCACCAGCACCACGTCATCGGCGGCGGCGGCGAACATCGCCACCGAGTCGGAGATGCCGGCGGCGGTATCCACCAGCAGGAAATCCGGCGGCATCGCCAGCTCGTCGAAGGCGCGGATCACCGCCGCCTGCTCGCCGGTGCCCAGCTGCGCCAGCCGGCGCGCGCCGGAGCCGGCGGGGATCACCTTCAAGCCGTGCGGCGCTTCCAGCACCAGGTCGGACAGGCCGCACAGGCCGTCGAGCATGTGGCCCAGATGCCGCGAGGGCGCCAGGCCGAGCAGCACGTCGACGTTGGCCAGGCCCATGTCGGCGTCCAGCAGCATCGTCTCGTGGCCCATCATGGCCAGCGTCATGCCCAGGTTCACCGCGACCGTGGTCTTGCCCACGCCGCCCTTGCCGCCGCATACCGCGATGGTGCGGCAGCGCGGCCGCGACGAGCCCCGCGCGAGATTGGCCGCCTGCGTCGGCGCCCGCGGTGCGGCGGGCTTTTCCATGTCGGTGAACGACGAAACCATCTGCTTGAGTCCCCAGGCCTGATTCTTGATGAAGGCGCGCTCTTCCGGCGCGTCGGTGGAAAACGATGCGGGCGACAGCACGGCGCTCATGCGCTGGCCACCGCGAAGCCGAAGCGGTCGGCCAGCGCACTCTCGTCCAGCGCGGGCGCCGTGGCGGCGGAAGTCTTGAGCACGTGCGCGGCGCGCAGCACCAGCACGCGGGCGTCGGCCACCGCGAGGTCTTCGGGCACGCGCTGGCCGTCGGTGGTGTAGTCCAGCGGCAGCTTGTGGCGGATCAGCACCGACAGCGCGCCGCCCAGGCTGGGCGCCTCGTCCAGCTTGGTGAACACCACGCTGGCCGGTGCCAGCGGCATGTAGGCACGCACCGATTCCTCCAGCGACTGCGCCTGCGCGTTGGCGGCCAGCACCAGGCTGATGCGCAGCGCGATGCCGTCGCTGTGGGCGACTTCGTTGAGCACGTCCATCTGCTGCTCCAGCCGCGGATCGGAGCCGGACACGCCGGCGGTGTCGATCAGCACGGTGTGCTTGCCCTTGAGCATCTCCAGCACCTGGCGCAGGCTCGCCGCGTCGTCGGCCGGGTACACGCGCACGCCAAGCAGGCGGCCGTAGTGCTCCAGCTGCGCGGCGGCGCCGATGCGGTAGTGGTCGGTGGACACCAGCGCCACGTTGGCGGCGCCGTGGCGTACGACGGCGCGGGCGGCGAGTTTGGCAATGGTGGTGGTCTTGCCCACGCCGGTGGGGCCGACCAGCGCGATCATGCCGCCGTCGCTGTCGCCGCGGCCGCTGATGGCCACGTTGCGGCTGAGCATGCCCAGCGGCAGGTAACGCGCCTGCTCGGGGCTGATCTGCTCGGGCAGGTCGTCGGTGAGCTGGCGGGCGACGTCCGCGTCGATGCCCAGCCGGGTGAATTCGCGCAGCACGCGGGCACGCAGCGGGTGGCGGCGCTCCATGTCGTTCCAGGCCAGGCTGGACAGCTGCATCTCCAGCATCTCGCGCAGGCTGCCCAGCTCGGCGCGCATGCGCGCGGTGTCCTGCATGGCGCGCTCGACGGCCGGATGCATCGGCACCGGTTCGTCGGTGGCGGTGGTCCGGGCGGCGGGCGCCGTGGCGGGATGGCTAGGTGCGTTCGTGGTGCTGGTGTTTGTGTTGGTGGAGTTCGTGGTGCTGCCGGTTGGGGCACTGGAATGCGTGGCGCGGGTGTTCGACGCACTGGTCGCATGCGGTGCCGGGCGCACGGCAGCGGTCGACGTCGTGGCGCGCGGAGCGACCGGCGCTTCGACGCGGTCGACCGGTGCGCGCGGCGCCGGGCGAGCGGCGGCGGCCGTCGGCGACGCGGCGGATTCAGCGTGCGTGGCAGCGGGCAGCTCCGGTGCCGACGGCGCCACCGACGTAGCGGTCTGGCTGCGACGCCAGAACCGCGGCGACGGCGCGGCCTCGACCGGCGGCGTCGGCGCCGTGGCGGTCGGCGTCAGCGTCTCGTCGCCGGCGGGGCCGCCGTGACGGGCCGCCTCGCGCACCAGCGCCTCGTCGTAGTCGAGCGCGGCGATGATCTCGATGCCCTCCGGCAGGCGACGGCTGGACAGGATCACCGCATCCGGGCCCTGCTCCTCACGCACCAGCTTCATGGCCTGGCGCATGTCCGATGCGACGAAACGTTTGATCTTCATGCGTGCGTGCTCCGCGGCAGATGGCGGGAAACCGGGGACGAGGCGTGCGGTGCGATGCGGCGCGCCGCGGCGGCAGCGAACATCACGATGGCGGCGGAATGCCCGGTCAGGCGCTGCCAGCTCGGCGCCGCCGGTGGCGGGGCCGCGGTCCGGCTCGACTCTCGCTTCTCATTGCTCATCGCACATTCCTCGCTCAGCGTCCCAGCGCCTGCACCAGCCGCACCCGGCGGTTGTCAGGCACCTCGTTGTAAGCGAGTACGTGCAGGTTCTGTGCCACGTGGCGGGTGAAGCGCGCGAGCCAGGTGCGCAGCTGCGGCGCCACCAGCAATACCGCCGGTTCGCCGCTCATTTCCTGCTTGCGCGCGGCCTCGGCCACGCCTTGCTGCAGGCGGTCGGCCAGGCCCGGTTCCACCGCGGCGCCGGTGCCGCCGTTGCCGGTGAGCGAGCTCATCAGGATCTGCTCCAGCTCCGGCGCCAGCGTGATGACGGGCACCTCGGTGCCCAGCCCGATGATCTCCTGCACGATCTGCCGGCCCAGCGTGACGCGCACGCTGGCGGTGAGCACGCCGGGATCCTGACTCTGCCCCGCGTGCTCCGCCAACGATTCGACGATGGAGCGCATGTTGCGGATCGGCACGCGCTCAGCCAGCAGGTTTTGCAGCACCTTGACCACCGTGCCCAGCGCCAGGCGCTTGGGCACCAGGTCTTCCACCAGCTTGGGCGCGGTCTGCGAGAGGCGGTCCAGCAGCTGCTGCACGTCCTGGTGGCTGAGCAGCTCGTGCGCGTGGCTGCCCAGGATGTGCGAGAGGTGGGTGGCGATCACCGTGGCCGGGTCGACCACGGTGTAGCCCAGCGACTGCGCGTTGTCGCGCTGGCCCTGCTCGATCCACACCGCCTCCAGCCCGAACGCCGGATCGCGCGTGGCGATGCCCTGCACCGGGCCGTGCACGTGGCCGGGGTTGATCGCCAGCAGGCGGTCGGTGTGCACCTCGGCCTCGCCCATCGGCACGCCCATCAGGGTGATGCGGTAGGTGTTGGGACCGAGATCGAGGTTGTCGCGGATGTGCACCGCCGGCACCAGGAAGCCCAGGTCCTGCGACAGCTTGCGGCGCACCGACTTGATCCGCCCCATCAGCTCGCCGCCCTGGTGGGTGTCCACCAGCGGGATCAGTCGGTAACCCACTTCCAGCCCCAGCGGATCGACGCTGGCGACGTCTTCCCAGCCCAGCTCCAGCCGCTCGGTGGGCGCCGCCGGCGGCAGCACTTCAGCGGCCTTCTGCGCCACCCGCGCGGCGACGTCGCGTTCGCGCTTGATCATCAGCCACGCCGCGCCGCCGCAGCTGGCACCCAGCAGCAGGAAGGCGACGTTCGGCATGCCGGGGATCATCCCCATCACGCCCAGCACCGCGCCGGCCACGGCGAGCGCGCGCGGCTGGCCGAAGATCTGCGACACCAGCTGCTTGCCCATGTCCTGCGACTTGGACACGCGGGTGACGATCACCGCGGCGGCGATCGACAGCATCAGCGAGGGCACCTGCGCCACCAGGCCGTCGCCGATGGTGAGCAGGGTGTAGGTCTTGGCCGCCTCGCCGGCCGACAGGCCGTGCTGGAACACGCCGACGAAGAAGCCGCCGATGACGTTGATGAACAAGATCAGGATGCCCGCGGTGGCATCGCCGCGGACGAACTTCGACGCGCCGTCCATCGAGCCGTAGAAGTCCGCCTCCTCGCGCACTTCCTGGCGACGCTCGCGCGCCTGTTCCTGGGTCAAGAGGCCCGCGTTGAGGTCGGCGTCGATCGCCATCTGCTTGCCGGGCATCGCATCCAGCGTGAAGCGCGCGGTGACTTCCGACACGCGGGTGGCGCCCTTGGTGACCACCACGAAGTTGATGATGGTGAGGATGGCGAACACCACGAAACCCACCGCGAAGTTGCCGCCGATGACGAACTCGCCGAACGCCTCGATCACCTTGCCGGCGGCGCCGGGGCCGTCGTGGCCGTGCAGCAGCACCACGCGGGTGGAGGCGATGTTGAGCGCCAGGCGCAGCAGCGTGGCCATCAGCACCACGGTGGGAAACGCGGCGAACTCCAGCGGCCGCATCACGTAGATCACCGCCAGCAGGATCACCAGCGACAGCGCGATGTTGAAGCTGAAGAGCATGTCCAGCAGGAACGGCGGCAGCGGCAGCATCAGCATCGCCAGCGCGGCGAGCAGGATCACCGGTGCGCCGATGCCGCGGCGGCCGATCTGCTTGAGGTTGTCCAGTACCGCGGCGTTGGCCATGCTTGTTTCCCGGATGTGGAGGAATGGCCGGCTCCCTGCCCGTCATCCCGGCGAAAGCCGGGATCCAGTGACTCTCCTGGCCGACTCAAGACGCTGGATCCCGGCTTTCGCCGGGATGACGAGCACAAATGGCTCCGACCACCGCTACAACTTGTACGGACCCATCAGGTCCGGATCGATGTCCGGCGGCGGCGGGGGTGATGGCGGCGTGTCGCCGCGCGCACCGGCCTGCTTGAGCTGGAACACGTAGGCCAGGATCTGCGCCACTGCGACGTACAGCGATGCAGGAATTTCCCGACCCAGCTCGGTCGTTGCATACAAGGCGCGTGCCAACGGCGGCGACTCCACCAGCGCAATGCGATGGCCGGCCGCCACGGCGCGGATCTGCAGGGCCATCACGTCCATGCCCTTGGCGATCACGCGGGGCGCGCCGAAGCGGTTCTCGTCGTATTTCAGGGCGACCGCGAAGTGGGTGGGGTTGGTGATCACCACGTCGGCGGTGGGCAGGTCCTGCATCATCCGACGGCGCGCCAGCTGGTGCTGCACCTGGCGAATGCGGCCCTTGAGCTCGGGATTGCCCTCGGTTTCCTTCGACTCGTCCTTGAGCTCCTGCTTGGTCATGCGCTGGCGCTTGGAGTGGTCGAATTTCTGGTACAGCGCGTCCACGCCGCCGATCAGCCCCAGCATGCAGCCGAAGGTGAGCGCGGCGCGGCCGAGCAGGCTGATCGAATCGGCGATGCCGAACGCGACGGATCCGCGGCCGGTCGTCAATAATTCGCCTTGCCAGTGACGTAAAAGCAGCACCAGCGCAAAGCCGATCAGCACCAGCTTGAGCAGCGCCTTGCCCAGCTCCACCAGCCCGCGCATGGCAAAGATCTTGCCGAAGCCGGCGATCGGGTCGAGCCGGTCGAACTTCGGCTGCAAGGCCTGCGCACTGAAGTTGAGCCCACCCAGCAGGATCGGCGCCGCCAGCGTGGCCAGCACGGTGGCGATGGCGACAGGGGCGAACATCGCCAGCGCCTCGCTCACCGCCAGGTGAAGCACCCGACCGGGCAGCGTCTCGGAGAACAGCGCCTCGCGCGTGTAGCCCAGGCCCAGCCCGTAGATGGTGCGCACGTGCGCCATCGCCGCCGGCGCGCTGGACATCAGCGCCGCCACCCCGGCCAGCACCACCAGCGCGCCGGAGAGGTCGCGCGATCGCGGGACGTCGCCTTTTTCGCGCGCTTCCTTGAGGCGTTTTTCGGAAGGTTGTTCGGTGCGGTCTTCGGCGCTGCTCTCCTCGCTCACGGCGCGCCTCCCGAGCCGGCGAGTTCATGCATCAGCGACCACGCGCTGTCGGTGAGCGACTGGAACGCCCCGGGCAGGCTGCGCAGCGACAGCCACAGCACCACGATGCCCAGCGTCACGGTGATCGGAAAGCCCACCGCGAACAGATTCATCGACGGCGCCGCGCGGCTGATCGCGGCAAAGCCGATATTGACCACCAGCAGCGAGGTCACCGCCGGCAGCGCCACGCGCACCGCGCCGGAAAACAGCTGCGCGCCGAACAGCACGATCGCGTGCATGCCGTTGGCGCCGATCACCGCGCTGCCCGGCGGCAGCGTGCGGAAGCTGTCGGCCAGCAGCGCAACGAGCTGCAGGTGGCCGTTCATCGCAAGAAAAATCAGCGTCACCAGCACCATGTACAGCTGGCTCAGCACCGGCGTGCTGCCGCCGCCCTCCGGGTTCACCACCTCGGAAAAGCCCAGGCTCATGCTCTGCGATACCAGCTGGCCGCCGAACGCCACGGCCTCGAACACCAGCTTCAGCACGAAGCCGATCGCCGCGCCGATCAGCACCTGGCTGACCATGGTGGCCACGCCCTGCGCGCTCATCGGATCGACGGTGGCCGGCGACAGCGGCGCCAGCACGACCGTGAGCAGAACAATGATCGCCACGCGGATGCGCACCGGAATGGTGGTGCTGCCGAACACCGGTGCCACCATCACCAACCCGCCCACGCGGCCCATCGCCCACAGCAGCGAACCCACCCAGGTTTGCAGCTGGGCCAGGTCCACCTCGGTCACTTGATCGCCCCCGGCAAACTGGTGATCAGGTCATGCGTGAAGCGCACCAGCGTACGCAGCATCCACGGCCCGGTGATCAGCGCCACCGCGGCCATGGCGATCAGCTTGGGGATGAAGCTGAGCGTCATCTCGTTGATCTGCGTGGCCGCCTGGATCACGCCAATCAGCAGGCCCACCGCCAGCGCGGTGAGCAGCAAGGGCGCCGCGACCAGCATGGCGATGTACAGCGCGTGCTGGCCGAATTCGATAACGGACTCGGGGGTCATGGCAGCTTCGCTCCCTCTCCCCC
>DASUJJ010000037.1:0-2103 GCA_036279335.1 Dyella sp. | reverse complement strand
CGAGTCCGCCGGACCGCGCCGAGCACCGCCGCGGGTGCTTCCGAGCGCACGGCCTCCTACAATAACGGGTTACGTCCGAGACCCGCTCTCCTCCATCCCTCATGCGATTCGCGCACCCCTTCGAAGTGATCGTCATCGGCGGCGGCCACGCCGGCACCGAGGCCGCGCTGGCCGCCGCGCGTGCCGGTGCGCGCACGCTGCTGCTCAGCCACAACATCGAGACGATCGGCCAGATGAGCTGCAACCCGGCGATCGGCGGCATCGGCAAGGGCCACCTGGTCAAGGAGATCGACGCGCTGGGCGGCGCGATGGCACACGCGGCCGACCGCGCCGGCATCCAGTGGCGCACTCTGAACGCCTCGAAAGGTCCGGCGGTGCGCGCCACGCGCTGCCAGGCCGACCGCACGCTGTACAAGGCGGCGATCCGCCACATGGTGGAAACCCAACCCAATCTTGAGCTGTTCCAGCAGGCGGTGGACGACCTGGTCATCGAGGGCGGCCGCGTCAGCGGCGTGGTCACGCAGATGGGCCTGCGATTTCGCGCGCCGTGCGTGGTGTTGACCGTCGGCACCTTCCTCGCCGGTCGCATCCACATCGGCGACCGCCAGAGCGAGGGCGGCCGCGCGGGCGACCCGGCCACCACAGTGCTGGCGCGGCAGTTGCGCGGCCTGGCGTTGGGCGCCGAGCGGCTGAAGACCGGCACGCCGCCGCGCATCGACGGCCGCACCATCGATTACCGCGGGTTGGCGGAGCAGGCCGGCGATGTCCCCGCGCCGGTGTTTTCGTTCGCCGGTTCGCATGCAGAACACCCGCGCCAGCGCAGTTGCTGGATCACCCATACCAACGCGCGCAGCCACGAGATCATCCGCGCCGCGCTGCACCGTTCGCCGCTGTACAGCGGCCAGATCGAGGGCGTCGGCCCGCGCTACTGCCCGTCGATCGAGGACAAGGTGGTGCGCTTTGCGGACAAGGCCTCGCACCAGATCTTCATCGAGCCTGAGGGGCTGGAGACCGACGAGGTCTACCCCAACGGCATCTCGACTTCGCTGCCATTCGACGTGCAGCTGGAGCTGGTGCGCTCGATCCGGGGCTTTGAGCAGGCGCACATCACGCGACCGGGCTATGCCATCGAATACGACTATTTCGACCCACGCGGCCTGAAGCCCTGGCTGGAGAGCAAAACCATCGCAGGCCTCTACCTCGCGGGCCAGATCAACGGCACCACCGGCTACGAGGAGGCGGCCGCCCAGGGATTGCTGGCCGGCCTCAATGCGGCACTTGCAGTGCGTGGCGAGGCGCCGTGGTACCCGCGCCGCGACGAGGCTTACATCGGCGTGCTGGTGGACGATCTCACCAGCAACGGCACCAGCGAGCCTTACCGCATGTTCACCTCACGCGCCGAGTTCCGCCTGCACCTGCGCGAGGACAACGCCGACCTGCGGTTGACCGAGCAGGGTCACCGGCTGGGTTGCGTTGGCGAGGCACGCTACGCCGCGCTGTGCCGAAAGCGTGATGCCCTTGTGGCCGAGCAGCACCGGCTGGGTTCGATCTGGGCGGGACCCGGCAATGCGCTTGGTACCGCGCTGCAGCGCCAGCTTGGGCTTGAGCTGCCGCGCGAGTCGAACGCACTGGACCTGTTGTGTCGGCCGGGGGTCGATTACGCCACACTGATGACGGTGCAAGGCATCGGTCCCGGCGTCTCGGAGGCCGTGGTGGCCGAGCAGGTCGAGATCCAGGCTCGCTACGCCGGCTACGTCCGCCGCCAGCGCGAGGATGTCGCCCGCCGCCTTCGCCAGGAGGAGGTGCCGATCCCCGACGGCTTCAACTATGACGGCGTGCGCGGCCTGTCGCGCGAGGCGCTGGACAAGCTGAAAGCCGTGCGGCCGGCAACGATCGGCCAGGCGCAGCGCATCAGTGGCATCACGCCAGCCGCGATCTCGCTGCTGCTGGTGCACCTGAAGCGCGCCCGCGCCGCCTGAGACGGGGCGCGGCGCTCGGCGGGGCGAAGGCGGAGCGCTCGCTCAGCGGCGGTGCTTGGGCTTCGCCGGCTGCTTGTCGCCACCGGCACGCTTGAACATCTCGGCGGCGTCCTTGCGCAGGGCT
>DASUJJ010000036.1:0-15294 GCA_036279335.1 Dyella sp. | reverse complement strand
AAGGCGGCATCGTGATCTACATGGGTTCGGTGCACTCGCATGAGGCCTCCAAGCTCAAGTCGGCCTATGTCACTGCAAAGCACGGCCTGCTCGGCCTGGCTCGCGCGCTGGCCAAGGAAGGCGCACCGCACAACGTGCGCTCGCACGTGATCTGCCCCGGCTTCGTGCGCACGCCGCTGGTGGAGAAGCAGATTCCCGAGCAGGCCAAGGAGCTGGGCATCAGCGAGGCCGACGTGATCAAGAACGTGATGCTCAAGGACACCGTGGACGGCGTGTTCACCACGGTGGAGGACATCGCGCAGACCGCGCTGTACCTGGCCACCTTCCCGTCGGCGGCGCTGACCGGGCAGAGCATCGTGGTCAGCCACGGCTGGTACATGCAGTAAGACCGGCTGCACAACCGCGCGCCGCGATGTCGGCGCGCGGCAACGATGAAGCGCAGACGAGGTGATCGATGAATGCACGGGCACAGTCGCCGGACGACACGCTGGCCGCGCGGGTGGAGCGCACCTATCCCACCGTGGCGCTGGTGCTGCAGGGTGGCGGTGCGCTGGGTGCGTATCAGGCCGGCGTGTTCGAGGCGCTGGTGGAGTCCGGCGTGCAGCCACGCTGGGTGTCGGGCATTTCGATCGGCGCGCTGAACGCGGCGATCATCGCCGGCAATCCGCCCGGCGAGCGCGTGGCCAAGCTGCGCGAATTCTGGGACACCATCTGCCAGTCGCCGCTGCTGCCCGCGCCGCTGGCCGCCTCGGTCTTTGAAGGCATGAGCTGGCCGCTGGCCATGCAGAACGGGCTGAGCGGCATGGCCGCGCTGCGCACCATGTTCGAAGGGCAGGCGGGGTTTTTCCTGCCGCGGGTGCCGGCGCCGCCGTTCGCACCGTGGCGCAGCGGGCCGGGCACGGCAAGCTGGTACGACACCGCGCCGCTGCGCGCCACGCTGGAGCGGCTGGTCGATTTCGACCGTCTCAACGACGCCCGTGCGATGCGCGTGTCGGTCGGCGCGGTCAACGTGCGCAGCGGCAACTTTGCCTATTTCGACAACACCAAGCAGACGCTGCGCGCCGAGCACTTCATGGCCTCCGGCGCGCTGCCGCCGGGCTTTCCCGCGGTGGAGATCGACGGCGAGTTCTACTGGGACGGCGGCATGGTCTCCAACACGCCGCTGTACCAGGTGCTGGTGGATCGTGCCTGCCACGACGCCCTGATCTTCCAGGTCGACCTGTGGAGCGCGCAGGGCGAGCTGCCGCACGACCTGGCGCAGGTCGCGGCGCGCAGCAAGGACATCCAGTTTTCCAGCCGCACCCGGCTGGTCACCGAATACATGCGGCGCGATCTGGAGCAGCAGCGGCTGCTGCACGATCTGATGGAACTGGTACCCGAGGCGAAGCGCGCCGATCCTGCGTACCGCCGTGCGCAGGCGCGCGCCTCCGGCGCGCTGACCAACCTGGTGCACCTGATCTACCGCAACAAGCCGTACGAAGGGCACTACAAGGACTACGAATTCAGCGCCAGCAGCATGCGCCAGCATTGGCGCAGCGGTCTGGACGACATGCGCCACACGCTGGCCCATCCGCACTGGCTGGATGCGCCAGATCCCGAACACCCGTTCGTGACGCACGACGTCCACCGGAACGGAACTTCCCATCCCACCGGATTCGGGTAAGCGGCCAGGCTTGCTGAAGAGCCGCGCCGATTGCGCTTCGCGCGTCAGACGCAGTGTTGACGATGTGGGGGGAGAGGGGTGTAGCGTCGCTCGTTGCACAATGACTGTGCCGTCTGACAAGGAGTTGGAACTATGCGTATTCGTAAAGCGGTGTTTTCGGTGGCATTTGCCGCATTAACAACGGTCGCATTTTCGTCCGTGGGTGCGATGTCGAGGGGTGGACCGGGCAGTCAGGTTCAGGACTTCGCACTTCAGCAACAACTTCAGCAGATCGAAAGCCTTGCACGAGCGAAGGGTGTCGTTCTTCAAGACTTGCAAGTTCATCGTTCAGTAAAGCTTGGCGCGAACACTGCAGGACAGCTTGCGGCTCGGGACGAAGGGAAGAGCTGCACTGTAACCGCGCAGGTTTCGGCCACCGCACCAACCTGCGAAGAAGCTGCGGCAATGGTTGCCTCATATGTCATCAGCATTGGGGCCCCTCTATAACCCGGTAAGCTGATAGCAGATTCTTTGCAGCCAGTCCGGCGTTCGTGCCCTCAGCGGGCGCGAACGCCTTATGCTGGGACATCGCGGAAAGTCGTCCGTCAATAGCAGACCGACCGACCGGAATTACTTGATTCAAAGTCAAAGAATCAGACGGGTCTTGACACCTGGGCGCAGGGCCCGCTCGCTGCTGTCCGGCACCAGGTGACCACAAAAATCGATCAATCCCGGTGTACCTGCAGCCCGGCAGCTGATTGGTTGGTCGGCATTATTTCGATGCGATTGACATTCAAGTGCGGCGGCAGAGTGGCAATCCACCAGATCGACTCGGCGATGTCCGCCGCGGTGATCGGCTGTGCGCCCGCGTAGAGCTGGTCCGAGGCGGCCTGGTTGCCGCCGGTGCGCACCAGGGTGAACTCGGTTTCGGCCATGCCCGGCTCGATCGAGCTCACCCGCACGCCCGTGCCGTGCAGATCGGTGCGCAGGTTCTGGGTGAACTGGGTCACGAAGGCCTTGCTGGCGCCGTAGACGTTGCCGCCCTTGTAGGGGTACGTGCCGGCGATCGAGCTGATGTTGACGATCGCGCCGCGCCGTTCGATCAGGGTGGGCAGCAGCAGCTGGGTGATCGTCACCAGCGCGGTCACGTTGGTGTCGATCATCTGCTTCCACTGCGCCAGGTCGGCCTGCTGCGCGGGCGCTGTGCCCAGCGCCAGGCCTGCGTTGTTGACCAGCAGGTCAATGTCGGCGAACTCGGCGGGCAGGCCGGCGATCGCCGCGCGCATGGCGGCCTCGTCACGCATGTCGAAGGCCAGCGCGTGCACGCGATCGGCGCCGTGCTTGTCGACCAGCGCCTGCAGCCGCTCGGCGCGGCGGCCGGTGGCGACCACGCGCCAGCCGCCGGCAACGAAGCGGTCCACGGCGGCGGCGCCGAAGCCGGAGGTGGCGCCGGTGATCAGGACAGTGTTGACGTGCATGAAGAGGATGCTCGTGACGAGGAGGGGATCAGCGGCCTGCTTTCAGGGCGATCGCATTGATGCCGGCCGAGGCCAGGCGCTGCTTGGTCGATTCCAGCTCGGTAGCCGAACGGAACGGGCCCAGCCGCACGCGGTGATAGGTCTGCCCGCCCACGTTGACCGACTGCACGTTGGCGACGAAACCCTGCAGCGCCAGTCGTGCCTTCAGGCTCTCGGCGTCGGCGGCGTTGGGGAACGCGCCCACCTGCAGCAGGTAGCCACTGCCGGCGGCCGGCGTTGGTACGGCGGCGGCCGGTGCCGCGGTGACGTTCTCGCTGACGGCGGCGGGGGCATTCGCGGGAACCTGGGCCGCCTGCTGCTGTGCCTGCTGGGCGGCCAGCGCCTGCTCGCGCGCCTGCTTCTTCTGCTGCTCGGCCTTGGCCTGCGCGCTGATCACCGCATCGGGGATGCGCACCTCGCGCTCGGAGAGCAGCGAGTAGAAGTCGTACTGCGGCTTCTTCGGCGCGCTGGCCACGCTGCCCGGCGCCACTGCGCCCGGCTCGCTGCCGCGCTGGGCGGTGGCCTGCGGATTGGGCTGCGGGCCAGTGGGCGCCATTGGCAGCAGCGACTTGCGCATCAGCACCACCATCAGCAGCACGCCGACCAGGATGCCGATCGCCGCCCACACCCAGCCGGGCACGCCGCCACTCTTGTTGCGTACGGCCTGCCGGCCCTTGCCCTTGCGTGCTGCCATCACATGCTCTCCGGGGCGCCCAGGCCCAGCAGGTTCAAACCGTTCTTCAGCACCTGGCGGGTGGCCACCGACAGCGCCAGCCGCGCGTTGCGCAGGTCGGCATCGTCAACCAGGAACTGGTGCGCGTTGTAATAGGTATGGAAGGCGTTCGCCAGCTCGCGCAGCCAGCCGGCCAGCGCGTGCGGCTCCAGGTTGGCGGCGGCCGATTCGACCGTTTCCGGGTATTTGGCCAGCTCGGCCAGCAGGATCTGCTCGTGCTCGCTGTCCAGCCGCGCCAGCTGCTGCAGGCCGCGGTCGAGGTCGACCGTGAGGCCCTTCTCGCCGGCCTGGCGCAACACCGAACAGACGCGGGCGTGCGCGTACTGGATGTAGTAGACCGGGTTGTCATTGGACTGCGAGCGCGCCAGGTCGATGTCGAACACCAGCTGCGAATCGCTCTTGCGGGCGATCAGGAAGTAGCGCGTGGCGTCGCGGCCGGCTTCCTCGATCAGGTCGCGCAGGGTGAGGTAGCTGCCCGCGCGCTTGGACAGCTTCACTTCTTCGCCGCCGCGCATCACGGTGACCATCTGGTACAGCACGTAGTTCGGCCAGCCCTTGGGGATGCCCACGTCCAGCGCCTGCAGGCCGGCCTTCACCCGCGCCAGCGAGCCGTGGTGATCCGAGCCCAGCACGGTGACCGCGTTGACGTAGCCGCGCTGCCACTTGCTCAGGTGATAGGCCACGTCCGGCACGAAATAGGTGTAGCTGCCGTCGGACTTGCGCATCACGCGGTCCTTGTCGTCACCGTAGTCGGTCGAGCGCAGCCACAGCGCGCCGCCTTCCTCGTAGGTGTGACCGTGGGCGATCAGCTCGCGCACGGTCTCTTCCACCTTGCCGTCGGAATACAGCGAGGACTCCAGGAAGTACACGTCGAAACCGACGCCGAAGGCTTTCAGGTCCAGATCCTGCTCGTGGCGCAGATAGGCCACGGCGAACTCGCGCACGGCATCCAGGTTGTCGGGATCCCGCGCGCCGACCACGGTATGGCCTTCCACCGACACGCTGTCGCCGGCGAGGTAGGCCTGGGCCACGTCGGCGATGTAGTCGCCGCGGTAACCGTTGGCCGGCCAGCCGGCCTCGTCCGGGGTCACGCCGCGCGCGCGCGCCTGCACCGAAACGGCCAGGTTGTGGATCTGCACGCCGGCGTCGTTGTAGTAGAACTCGCGCTTGACGCTCCAGCCGGTGGCATCGAGCAGGCGCGCCAGGCAGTCGCCCAGCACCGCATTGCGGCCGTGGCCCACGTGCAGCGGGCCGGTCGGGTTGGCCGAGACGAATTCCACGCCCGCCACCTGGCCCGCGCCGGTGGCGCTGCGGCCGTAGCTGTCGCCCTCGGCGAAGATGCGCCGCACTTCGGCGTGATAACTCGCCGCGGTGAGGAAGAAATTGATGAAACCCGGGCCGGCGATCTCCACCTTCGCCACCAGCGTGTTGGCCGGCAGCGCCGCCACCAGCTTTTCGGCCAGTTCGCGCGGCTTGGCGCGCGCCGCCCCTTCGACGGGGCTCAGGACATGCTTCGCCAGCAGCATCGCCGCGTTGCTGGCGAAATCGCCGTGCTCGCGGCTGCGCGCATGCTCGATCACCAGATGCGGGATCGCCAGGTCGGCCGGGAGAAGGGAGTCGTTCTGCAGGGTACGGATAGCCTGCAGCAGCAGGGCGCGCAGCTGGTCTTTCACGGGTGGGTGCGGTCGGATGAGGCGATGGGACCGGCAATGCTAACAGAGCGTTCCGGGCCCGCGGCCCGCCGGGCGGATGTGATGCGCCGCAAGAACAAGTCTGTGGATAACTCTGTGGGGAAGATTCGCCGGCCACGCTGCACGCGCGCCGGAAACGCCTGTTTCACGTTGGTTATGGATTAAAAACACACCCATATCAATTGGTTGTGGCCGATCCGTGAGCCGGACATGAGCTGTTGGCGCCAACCCCATGCCGCGCGCCGAATGTGCATAACTTTGAGAAGTCAACCGCGCAGAGCTGAGGGCGAGCTCACGTCATGGCCCTGTCATGCCGCAGCGCCACACTTGCCGGGTGTCTGGTCGATCTACCTCCCCGGAGAAGGCCGGCGCCCGGAGATACCGTGTTCTCCACCCTCCCAAAAACGGCCTTGAGCGGCGCGGCGCAAGCCAGCGCCGCTTTTTTTCGCGCTGGTGTTTTTGCGTCAGTGCCTGCGACTCGCCGCGTAGCCACGCCGCGCCGGATCGGTACCGCCGAGGTGATCGGTGCGCGGCGGATCGAGGGCTGCCTGCAGGCCGCGCCGCGCCCTTCCCGCCGGGCTGTCCTTCAGATCCCTCACGTGGGACCGATTGCGTGGGGCCGCTCCATCGCACCGCACGCCGTGACCGATCACATCAACCCGCGCGCGGCCATCGACACCGGCTCGCCGCTGCCGATCACCAGGTGATCGAGCACGCGCACGCCGACCAGCTGGAGCGCGTTGCGCAGTTCGTGGGTGATCGCGCGGTCTGCTGCGCTGGGCTCGGCCACGCCGCTGGGATGGTTGTGCGCAAAGATCACCGCGCAGGCGTTGTGCTGCAGGCAGGCGCGCACCACTTCGCGCGGGTGCACGCTGGCGCCGTCCACGGTGCCGCGGAACAGCTCCTCGAAGGCCAGCACGCGGTGGCGGTTGTCCAGATAGAGGCAGCCGAACACCTCGTAGGGCAGGTCGCGCAGGCGGGCGCGCAGGTAGTCGCCGCTGTCGCGCGGATTGCCCAGCGCGGGACGCTCGCGCAACTGCTCGCCCAGGCTGCGGCGGGCCAGTTCCAGTGCGGCGGCGATGCGCGCACGCTTGGCCGGCCCCAGGCCGCGGGTGCGGATTGTCTGTTCCGGCCGGGCCAGCAGGGCGCTCAGGCTGCCTGCGTCGGTCAGTAGCGCGCGCCCCATCGCCAGGGCATCCAGACCGCGCGCACCACTGCCCAGCAGCACGGCCAGCAGTTCGGCGTCGGACAATGCGGCGCTGCCGCGCGCCAGCAGTTTTTCGCGCGGGCGTTCGCCCTCGGGCCAGTCTCGAATGCTCATCCGTGCAGGCTCGCCGCTGGCGGCGCGCGCGGGCAGCGGTGGTCCGGGGTGATTCCGGTAAGCTACCGCACCGACCGTTTGTCAGGCCGAACTTACATGTCCCTAGCCCATCGTCGCGTGCTGCTCGGCGTGTCGGGCGGCATCGCCGCCTACAAGTCGTGCGAGCTGGTGCGTCGCCTGCGCGAACTCGGTGCGGAGGTGCGCGTGGTGATGACCGAAGGGGCCACGCATTTCGTCACTCCGACCACCTTCCAGGCGCTGTCCGGCGCGCCGGTGCGGGTGTCGTTGTGGGATGAGTCGGCCGAAGCGGCGATGGGCCATATCGAGCTGGCGCGCTGGGCCGAGCGCATCCTGATCGCCCCGGCCAGCGCCGACCTGCTGGCCCGCCTCGCCCACGGCCACGCCGACGACCTGCTGACCACGCTGTGCCTGGCCAGCGCCGCGCCGCTGTCGGTCGCTCCGGCGATGAACCAGCAGATGTGGGCGCATGCGGCGGTGCAGGCCAACCTGGCCATCTTGCGCAGCCGCGGTGTCACCGTGCTGGGTCCGGCCGCCGGCGAGCAGGCCTGCGGCGACGTCGGCTCCGGCCGCATGCTCGAGCCGCTGGAACTGCGCGATGCGCTGGTGGCCTCGTTCGGCAGCGGCGCGCTGGCCGGGCGGCGGGTGGTGGTGAGTGCCGGGCCGACCTACGAAGATATCGACCCGGTACGCTTCATCGGCAACCGCAGCTCGGGAAAGATGGGTTTCGCGGTGGCCGAAGCGGCAGCGCTGGCCGGCGCCCACGTGACCCTGGTGGCCGGCCCGGTGAGCCTGCCCACGCCGGCCGGCGTGGTCGAGCGGGTGGACGTGCGCAGCGCCATGCAAATGCACGCGGCGGTGATCGAAGCGGCCGCGGCGGCGGACATCTACATCGCGGCGGCGGCCGTGGGCGACTACCGCCCGCAGCAGGTGGCGCCGTGCAAGCTCAAGAAGCAGGACGGCGCCGAGTTCACCCTCACGCTGGCGGAAAACCCCGACATCCTGGCCACGCTGTCGTCGCTGCCGACGCACCCGTTCCTGGTCGGCTTCGCTGCCGAGACGCACGACCTGGCCGCCTACGCGCAGGACAAGCTGCGCCGCAAGAAGCTCGACATGATCGCCGCCAACCGGGTTGGCGACGGGCTGGGTTTCGAGACCGCCGACAACGCGCTCACGCTCTACTGGGAGGGCGGCTCGAAGGAGCTGCCGCGAGCGGGCAAGACCGAGCTGGCGCGCGAGCTGGTGACTTGTGTGGCCGAGCGCTTCGCGAGGGCGCGCGCATGATCGACGTGCAGCTGAAGATCCTCGATCCACGCCTGGGCGACACCATCGCGCTGCCCGCGCCGGCGACCGAAGGCAGCGCCGGCATGGACCTGCGCGCCGCGCTCGAGGCGCCGATCACCCTGGCGCCGGGCGAAACCGCGCTGGTGCCCACCGGCTTGGCCATCCATATCGGCGATCCCGGCTGGTGCGCGCTGATCGTCCCGCGCTCCGGCCTGGGCCACAAGCAGGGGCTGGTGATGGGCAACCTGGTCGGCGTGATCGACGCCGATTACCAGGGCCCACTGATGATTTCGTGCTGGAATCGCGGCAACGCCCACGTCACGATCGCGGTGGGCGATCGCATCGCACAACTGCTGCTGGTGCCGGTGGGGAGGCCCAGGCTGACGGTGGTGGCGGAATTCGCGTCGTCGGAGCGGGGGCAGGGCGGCTTCGGTTCGACCGGTATCAACTGATCTGCGGGGGCGGGCATGGGCTTGAGAGGGGGAAGCAAGAGCGCGCGCGTCGTGCCGAACTGGCGTCGTCTGCTGCCGCTGGCGGCGGGCACGCTGGCGCTGCTGCTGGGCCTGTTCGCGGGCTGGCAGACCTGGCTGATCGCCGACGAGGGCCACGCCAACGATCGCGTGCACCAGGCGCAGGCCGAGACCGTGCGCGCCATCACGGCCGAACTCGATCGCCAGCGCACGGCCGTGCGGGCGGCGCTGGATGCGCTCGATCCTGCCGCCGTGCTGGCCGATCCGGCAAGCGCGGCGGCAACCGTCAAGGCGGCGCTGCCGCAGGCGCTCGAGGTGCAGTTCTACAGCGCGGGCATGGACGAAGTGCTGCACGCCAATTACCGCGAGTTCGGCTACGCCAAGGCGGCCCAGCTGATGGCCGCGCAGAACGTGACGGGGCCGGCGCTGGCGCAGACGGTGTACGCCGGCAACGACCGGCGGTTGTCGTTCGCGATGCCGATCGGCAGCGGCATGCAGCCGGTGGCGTGGGCATGGGTCGAGCTGTCGTTTGCGCCGATCGAGCAGGCGTTCAACGCCGTGGCGCCCGCCAGCGGAAGGCTCGATCTGCGCCAGGGTGACGATCGCGGCGCGCTGAGCCTGCTGTCGCACGGAGAGCCGTCGGCGCAGCTGGAAGACACCGCTGTCGCCGTCGCAAACAGCACCTTCAGCGTCGGCGCCGCGTTGCCGGAGGCCTTCATCATCCTGCCGCACGTCTGGCCGCTGGCGGCCGCGCTGAGCCTGCTCGGCGTGCTGGGCGGCCTGTTTCTGCTGCGCCTGGCCGGGCGGCAGCGCGAAACCACCGCGACATTGCCGGACGAAGAGATCCCGTTGCCGGCGGTGGTACGCCAGCGCGAACTCGCGGCGCCTGTGGCGCCCCGCGCGATCCCGCCACCCGCACCGGAGGCGCTGCCGCCGGCGCCGGTCGATCCGGGCATCTTCCGCGCCTACGACGTGCGCGGCGTGGTGGGCCAGAACCTGGATCGTCAGGTTGCCCGCCGCCTGGGCCAGGCGATTGCGGCGGTGATGCTCGAAAAGGGCCTGCGCGAAATCGTGGTGGGACGCGATGGCCGGCAGTCCGGCCCGGAGCTGGCCGGCGCGCTGGCGGAGGGACTGCGCGCGGCCGGCGTGGACGTGATCGACGTCGGGGCGGTGCCCACGCCGGTGGTCTATTACGCCACCTACCGGCTCAATACCGGCTGCGGCGTCGCCGTGACCGGCAGCCACAACCCGCCCGACTACAACGGCTTCAAGATCGTGATTGGTGGGGAGACGCTGGCCGAGGGCGCGATCCAGGACCTGTATCACCGCATCGTCGCCGGCGGGCTGCGCGACGACGGCCAGGGCAGCCTGCGCAGCGTCGACGTCGCGCCGGACTACATCGAGCGCATCGCGTCGGACGTGCAGGCCGAGCGCGCTCTGAAGGTGGTGGTGGACTGCGGCAACGGCATCGCCGGCGCGCTGGCGCCACAGGTGCTGGAGGGCATCGGCTGCCAGGTGATCCCGCTGTATTGCGACGTGGACGGCACGTTTCCCAACCATCATCCCGATCCGTCCGATCCAGACAACCTGCAGGACCTGATCCTGGCGGTCAAGCAGACCGGCGCCGACCTGGGACTGGCCTTCGACGGCGATGGCGACCGCCTGGGCGTGGTGACGCGCGACGGCGAGATCATTTATCCAGACCGCACGCTGATGCTGTTCGCGCGCGACGTGCTGGCGCGTCAGCCGGGCGCCACCATCATCTACGACGTCAAGTGCACCGGGCATCTGAAGGGCCAGATCCTGGACGCCGGCGGCAGCCCGCTGATGTGGCGCACCGGGCATTCGCTGATCAAGGCCAGGATGCGCGAGACCGGCGCCGAGCTGGCCGGCGAGATGAGTGGACACTTCTTCTTCAAGGAGCGCTGGTACGGCTTTGACGACGGCATCTATGCCGCGGCGCGGCTGCTGGAGATTCTCGCCGGAGATCTCGACGGCCGCACGCCGGAGGCGATCTTCGCCAGCTGCCCCAAGGGCGTGTCGACGCCGGAGTTGAAGATCGAGCTGGCCGACGGCGAAAACCAGCGCTTCATGCAGGCGTTCCGCGACAAGGCGAGTTTTCCCGACGCCACGCTGGTCACCATCGACGGCGTGCGCGCGGACTGGGCTGATGGCTGGGGCCTGGTACGCGCCTCCAACACCACGCCGGTGCTGGTGCTGCGCTTCGATGCGGACACGCCGACCGCGCTCAAGCGCATCCAGCAGGTGTTCCGCGAGCAGCTGTTGCGGGTGAATCCCCGGCTGAAGCTGCCTTTCTAGCCGCCCGCGGGCCGAACGCGCTGGTTGACGCCCAACTCACGGTCCCGCGGTGGCCTCGTCGGCCTGCGGCAGTTGCTTCCTGAGCTGGCGGTAGCGCTGCAGCTGCGCTTCGTTTTTCAGCTGGGTGGTCGCGTAAGACGCCAGCAGGCGGTCGAGCAGGGCGCGTTGCGAGCCCACCACGTTGCGTTGGGCGGCGATCTTGTCGGACAGGAACTTGGGAACCGGCTGCTTGGCCCGCTCCAGCTCGCCGGCGCGATCAAGCAGGTCGGCCAGCGCCTTTTCCTGCGTGGCGAGGCTGGCGCGTGTGGTGGCGATCTGCTGGTCGATGCTGGTCAGTTCGTCGTGCTGCGCGGCGACGAACTGGGCCTCGTCCGGATAGGCCGCCAGCATCTGCTGGTCTTCGCGCTGGCGCTGCTCCTGCTCGCGCTTGCGCGCAGCCGCCTCGACGGCCAGCTTCTTGGCCGCCGCGCGCTCACTGGCACTGAGCGGACGGTCGACGTGGCGCATCACCAGACCCTGGCTGTTCACCACGTCGTAACCGTTGGCGATGGCATCGACCGACAGGCTGTCGCTGTAATGGGCCAGGCCCTTCGCGTCATGCCAGCGGTACTGCACGCTCGAGCCCGCCCCGGCCCGCTGCGCCTGTGCCAGGCCCGCGAATCCCAGACCTGCGGCCGTGATGATGATGAGTGCCTTGCGCATGAACTCCCTCCTTGCGGGAGTATAGCCACGGGCGGCGGCGCCACGAGCGCTGCCGGTAATGCGTTGAACGAGAGCTGTGACAGGATCGGCGACTCCGCCTGAACGCCGGGTCAGCCGGCGACGCCGTAGCGTTCGCGGTAGGCCAGCAGGCGGCTGTGTTCATCCGCCAGCGCCGGGCGCTCGCCGGCGTACGCCAGCACGTCGTCCAGCCGGGTGATGGCGATCACCGGAATGCCGTAGTCGGCGGTGACTTCCTGCGCGGCCGAGCGCTCGCCCTGGCCGCGCTCCTGCCGGTCCAGCGCGATCAGCACGCCGGCCGGCTCGGCGCCAGCAGCGCGGATCAGCGCCAGCGATTCGCGCACCGCGGTGCCGGCGGTCATCACGTCATCGACGATCAGCACCCGCCCCTTGAGCGGCGCGCCGACCAGGCTGCCGCCCTCGCCGTGATCCTTGGCCTCCTTGCGGTTGTAGGCCCACGGCAGGTCGCGACCGTGGTGATCGGCCAGCGCGATCGCCGTGGCCGCGGCCAGCGCGATGCCCTTGTAGGCCGGGCCGAACAGCATGTCCACGGCGATGCCCGAGGCCTGCACGGAAGCGGCGTAGGCGCGCCCCAGCTGGGCCAGCGCGGCGCCGGAATCGATCCGCCCCATGTTGAAGAAGTACGGGCTGATCCGGCCGGACTTGAGGGTGAATTCGCCGAAGCGCAGCACCTCGCGCTGCAGGGTCAATTCGATGAAATCGCGCTGGTAATCGTGCACGGGCAGTCTCGCTGGAGGTCGGGAAAGAAGATCACGGATCGAGCGCGCGCAGCAGCAGGCACTGCCGCGCGCCAAGCGGAGCGCCATGGTAACGCTCGCCGCCGTCGACGAAGCCGGCCTGGCGATACAGGCCAAGCGCCGCGGCGTTGCCCCGGTCCACGCTGAGCACCAGCAAGCGCGCCGCGGGGTGGCGCTGCGCCAGCGTGTCGAGCAGCAGTGCCAGCGCGCGCCGGCCCAGTCCGCGGCCCTGCCAGCGCAGGTCGATGAAGAACCCGCGCAGCCCCACGGCCGGCACGCCGAAATCGATCGGCGCGATCGTGCGCGGCTGGCGTTCGATGCAGCACAGGCCGATCACCTCGTCGTCCAGCACGAAGGCCAGCGGATCGGCGGTGGGCCGGCTCTGCGCATCGGCCAGGAGGTCGGCCACGCGACCGACGAATGCCTGCTGCTCCGGCGCCACGCGCAGGGCGAGCAGCGCGCGGGGCGGTATGTGGTCAACGGGGACCAGGGCGAGGGCGGAGGCATCGTGCACGATTGATATGATGGCGCATGGCCTCGCGCCCGACTTGCAGGAGATGGCATGCGCATCATCAGTCTCAACGCCAACGGCATCCGCTCTGCCGCCAGCAAAGGTGTGTTCGACTGGCTGCGGGCCCAGCAGGCGGACGTGGTCTGCCTGCAGGAAACCAAGGCGCAGGAGGATCAGCTGACCGACGCGATGTTCCGCCCGGACGGCCATCACTGCTTCTACCGCGACGCGACCAGCAAGAAGGGCTACAGCGGCGTGGCGGTCTACGCGAAGCGCGAGCCTGACGAAGTGCTCACCGAACTGGGTTGGGACGAGTTCGACAACGAGGGCCGCTACATCGAGGCGCGCTTCGGCGAGCTGTCGGTGGTGTCGCTGTATTTTCCGTCCGGCTCGTCAGGCGACGAGCGCCAGCAGTTCAAGTTCCGCGCGATGGAGTGGATCGAGCCGATCTTCGACGGCTGGTTGCACAGCGGCCGCCAGTACGTGATCTGCGGCGACTGGAACATCGTGCGCAGCGAAAAGGACATCAGGAACTGGAAGTCCAACCAGAAGAACTCCGGCTGCCTGCCGGAGGAGCGTGCATGGCTCAACGGCCTGGTCGAGCGCGGCTGGGTGGACAGCTACCGCACGCTCCGGCCCGAGGGTGAGGACTACACCTGGTGGTCGAACCGTGGACGCGCGCGCGAGAACAACGTGGGGTGGCGCATCGACTACCAGATCGTGTCGCCGTCGCTGCGCGAGCGCCTGCGCGCCAGCGCGATCTACCGCGAGCAACGCTTTTCCGACCACGCGCCGTATACGGTCGACTATGCCGACTGAGCCGGTCGCAGCCGCCGAAGTCGCGCGTCCGTCGATCTGGCGCGCCTTCGCGCAGCCGGCCGCGTGGACCATGGCGGTATTCGGGTTTTCCTCGGGCCTGCCGTTCCTGCTGGTCGCCGGTACGCTGGCGTTCTGGCTGAAAGAGCGCGGCGTGGTGCTGTCGGAGATCACCATGATCGCCAGCGCCGGGATGACCTATGCGCTCAAGTTCCTGTGGGCGCCGTTGCTCGATCACTGGCGCCTGCCGCTGTTCCAGCGGCTGGGGCAACGCCGCGGCTGGCTGCTGGCGGCCCAGCTCGGGGTGGCGATCGGCCTGCTGGCGATGGCCTGGCTGACCCCGGCGCAGCTGCCGCCGTTTGTCGCCGCGACGCTGGCGGTGGCGTTCTTCGGTGCCACCCAGGACATCGCGATCGACGCCTACCGCATCGAGATTGCGCCCACCGAGGCGCAAGGCGCGCTGGTGGCTACCTATTCGCTGGGTTATCGGATCGGCCTGCTGGTGGCCGGCGCGCTGGCGATCATCCTGGCCGACCACATCCGCTGGCCGTGGATTTATCTGGCCATGGCCGGGTGCATGCTGCCGCCGATCACGATGACCTTGCTGGCGACCGAGCCGGTGGTGCAGCGACGCGCTCCGGCGCGCTGGGCAGACGCGATGCGCGAGGGCGTGGTTGATCCCTTCGCTGATTTCTTCCGCCGCTACGGCGTTGCGCTGGCGCTGCTGACGCTGGCCTTCATCCTGCTGTTCAAGATCCCGGAGCAGGCCACCATCGGCGGCGTGATGAGCCCGTTCTATCGGGACATGGGTTTCAGCAAGACGCAGATCGGCGCCATCACCAAGATCTACGGCGTGTGGATCGGCATCGTCGGGGTGTTCATCGGTGGGGCGATGGTGGCGCGCTGGGGCGCGTGGCGCTCGCTGGCGGTGATGATCGTGCTTTGCGGCACGAGCAACCTGCTCTATCTGCTGCTGATCCAGCATCCCGGCAGCGTGCTGATGCTCACCCTGGTCATCTCCGGGGAAAACCTCACCCTCGGCATGCTGGGGCCGCCAACCGTGGCCTTCCTGTCATCGCTGGTGAGCCGCGAACACACGGCTACCCAATACGCCCTGCTGAGTTCGCTGGTGAACCTGCCCGGCAAGGTGCTGGGGTTCTTCGCCGGCGGCATCGCGATGGCTGCGGGATACGGCGGGTTTTTCGTGATCACCGTGCTCGGCATCCTGCCGGCCGTGTTGCTGTTCATCATGGTGCGCACCCGCTTTCGTGCCCGCGGTTTCGACGTGCGCTGAGTCGCATCTTCATCTTTCGGTGCGTGGCCGGTGTCGAGGCCTTTGTGCGACCATGCCGTTACAGGGGCATGTGTGACTTGGAGTGGCGCCCGTGCCGGATCTCGTCGTACGCCAGATCGACCATGTCATGGCCGAGCGCATCAAGACGCTCGCCAAGGAGCGACGCTGGTCGATCAATGACGTAGTGCTGCATGCGCTCA